>CAYWNQ010000079.1:0-9411 GCA_964459695.1 uncultured Halobacteriales archaeon
CCTCCGGCGCCCAGAAGTGGAACGGGACGCTCGCGGTCTTGAACGCGAACCCGCCCACGACGAGCAGGATGCCGACGCCGAGGACGCCCGGCACCGCCGTCCCGCCGACCGCGTCGGCCACGGCGGCGAAGCCCAGGCTCCCGGTGGCGCCGTACACCAGCGAGATGCCGTAGGCGAACACCGCCGAGGACAGCGCGCCGACCAGGAAGTACTTCAGGCCGGCCTCCACCGAGCCGCGGTTGCGCTTGAGGTAGCTCACCAGGCCGTAGGACGGCAGCGAGGAGAGCTCCAGCGCGACGAACGCGGTGGCCAGCGACGCCGCCGAGGCCATCAGGGTCATCCCGGTCGCCGCCAGCGTGACTAGGATGAAGTACTCGGCCTGGTAGTCCAGGCCCTCGAGGTAGTCGTAGGAGGCCACGCAGACCAGCGCCGTCACGCTCGCGAAGATGAACCCGAACAGGTGGCTACTCGCGTCGACGACGAGCTGACCGCCGTACAGCGACACGGACTCGGCGCCGGTCACCAGGAACCAGCCGGCGGCGGCCATCGCGACCGTCGAGCCCAGCGTGGCGACGCCGGCCAGCAGCGTCGTGTTGCTCTCGCGGGGGTCGACGCTGTCCAGCACGAACAGCACCAGCGCCGTCACCGCGAAGCTGATGGCCGGCGTCAGCCCGAGCCAGGCGGGGTCGACCATCAGGCGCCACCTCCCAGGCCCGTCACCGGCGCGACGGCGTCACGGATCATCTCGAAGAACAGGTCCGGCGCCACGCCCAGCGCGACGATGACCGCCAGCAGCGCGACCAGCGGCACCACGTCGTGGACGGCGGCACGGTCGACCTCGTAGTCGGTGCCGACCGAGAACTCGCCGAACAGCGTGCGCTGCATCGCGAACAGCAGGTAGCCGGCGACGATGACGATGCCGAACATCGCCAGCGCCGTGGCCAGCGCCATCCCGTCGCCGCCGAGCACGGTCGAGCGGAACGAGCCGACGAAGACGAAGAACTCGCCGGCGAAGCCCGACATCAGCGGCAGCCCCATGTAGCCGAACGCGCCGGCGACGAACGCCCCGACGGTCCAGGGCATCCGGTCGGCGAGCCCGGACATGTCCCCGACCATCCGGGTGTGGGTGACGTTGTAGATGACGCCGACGCAGGCGAACATCAGCCCGGAGATGAGCCCGTGACTCACCATCTGGAACGTCGCGCCGCCGACGCCGTAGGTGGTGTAGGCGAGGAGGCCGAGGATGACGTAGCCCATCGACGACACCGACGAGTAGGCCACGATGCGCTTGAGGTCCCGCTGGGCGAGCGCCAGCAGCGCGCCGTAGATGACCGACACGACCGCGACCGCGGCGATGAGCAGCGCGTAGTCGGTCGCCACGTCGGGCAGCATGGTGAAGTTGAACCGCAGCAGCGCGTAGGTCCCCATCTTCAGCAGCACGCCGGCCAGCAGCACCGACACCGGCGTGGGCGCCTCGACGTGGGCGTCGGGCAGCCAGGTGTGGAACGGGACGACGGGCACCTTCACGCCGAAGCCGACGAACATCGCCAGGAACGCCAGGCTGGCCACCTGGCTCGCGGTGAGGACCGGGTCCGCCGGGTTGCCGAGCGGGCCGAGCTGGCCGGCGTGCAGCGCCTGGGTGATCTCCGGCAGCGCGAGCGTGCTGATGGAGTCCCCGAGCCCGAACACCAGGCCGAAGAACCCCACGAACATCACCAGCGAGGCGATGTTGGTGTAGACGAAGAACTTGATGGCGGCGTACTTCCGCCGGGGACCGCCCCAGATGCCGATGAGGAAGTACATCGGGACGAGCACGGCCTCCCAGGCGACGAACCAGACGAGGAAGTCCAGCGCCGCGAACACCCCGATGAGAGCGGCCTCCATGAACAGCACGAGGCCGTAGAACTGGCTCTTGCGCTCGTCGATGGGCGTCCACGCGCTCAGGATGGCCATCGAGGTGAGCAGCGTCGTCAGCACGACAAGCGGCATCGCGACGCCGTCCAGCCCGACGAAGTAGTCGACGTCGTACGGGCCGAGGGTGAGCCACTCCACCCGCGTCCGGTAGGCGAGTTCGCCGCCGAGCAGCGCGTTGCCCGACGCGCCGAAGGTGGCGTACATCCAGCCGCTGAGCGCGACCGGTACCAGCGACCATCCCAGCGCCTGCCTGGGCGCCAGGTCGTCGCCGCCGACGAAGGTGGCCAGCGCGCCGAGGAGACAGACCCCGACGAGGAGTTCGACCATCACGCGAACCACCCCCACGCGACCCCGAAGGCCACGAGGAGCACGACCACCGACAGCACGATGAGCGCGGCGTAGTTCGTCACGATGCCCGTCTGGATGCGACGCACGCGTTCACCGGAGAACAGGCTCACGCTGGAGACGCCGTTGACCACGCCGTCGATCACGCCCTGGTCGAACGTGTTCGCGGCGCGGGCGACGGGCATCGTGAGCCCCTCGGCGAGCCAGACCTGGTACTCGTCCTGGTAGTAGTTGTGCGTGGCGAGGGTCCCGAGCGAGCCGAGCCGCTCGGTGTGGCGCTCCGGGTCGCGCCCGGCGTACAGCGAGTAGGCGGCACCGGCGCCGGCCAGCGCCAGACCGAGCGACGCGGCGGCCGACACCAGCATCGTCGTCGTTTCGGTCCCGACGAGCGTGCCGGCGGTGTAGCCGGCGAAGTCGTGGAGCAGCTCCTCGAAGTGGTGGAGGCCGGTGCCGAACGTCTCGGTGCCGGCGCTGCCGACCAGCCACGTGTGGAGGAAGTCGACGTTCGTGTCGGTCAGCTTCGCGACGGGGGCCATGTTGAGGAACCCGACGGTCGCCGCCAGGACGCCCAGCACGACCAGCGGGAACTTGACCGCCCACCCGACGCCGTGTGGGTCCTCGGCGGCGTCGGTGCGGGGCTCGCCGTGGAACGTCAGCAGCACCATCCGGATGGTGTAGAAGCCGGTGACGAACACCGCCGCCAGTCCCATCGCGTAGCCGGCAAGCAGCAGCGGCGAGTTGACGCCGTGGACCAGCGTCTCGAACAGCACCTCGTCCTTCGACCAGAAGCCGGCGAACGGCACGATGCCCGCCAGCGCCAGCGACCCCGACAGGAACGCGTAGTAGGTGACGGGCATGTGCTCGCGGAGTCCGCCCATCTGCCACATGTCCTCGGTGTGGTGCATCGCGATGATGACCGAGCCGGCGCCGAGGAACAGCAGCGCCTTGAACACGGCGTGGGTGGTGAGGTGGAACACCGCCGCCACGTAGCCGCCGGCGCCCAGCGCCAGCATCATGTAGCCGTACTGGCTGATGGTCGAGTACGCCAGCACCTGCTTGATCTCGTCCTTGACGACGCCCATCGTCGCCGCGAACAGCGCGGTGAAGCCCCCGACGAACGCGATGACGGCCAGCACGCCCGGCAGCAGCGCGTAGAAGCCGTAGATGCGCGCGACGAGGTAGACGCCAGCGGCGACCATCGTCGCGGCGTGGATGAGCGCCGAGACCGGCGTGGGGCCCTCCATCGCGTCGGGCAGCCAGGTGTGCAGCGGGAACTGGGCGGACTTGCCGACGACGCCGCCGAGGATCAACAGGCCGACGACGGCGAACCACGTCCCCGGCTCGAGGCCGAAGAACGTCGTGACGCCGGCCGGCAGCGCCTCGCCGGCGGCCACGGCGTCGAGCGTGGCCGCGGCCAGTGCCGGGAAGCCGTCGCCGCCGACGAACGTCGCGGTCCCGAAGGTGCCGAACACCGCCACGACGCCGACGAGGAAGAAGTAGTCCCCGAACCGGGTGACGAGGAACGCCTTCTTCGCCGCCGACGCGGGGCCGGCCTCGCGGAACCAGAACCCGATGAGCAGGTACGAGCACAGCCCCACCAGCTCGAAGAACATGAACGCCATCAGCAGGTTGTCGGCGAACACGAACGCGAGCATGCTGAAGCTGAACAGGCCGAGCTCGGCGTAGTACCGCGGCAGGCCGGTCTCGCCCTCGTCGTTCATGTAGCCCAGCGAGAACACGTGGACCAGGAAGGCGATGAGCGAGACGACCACCAGCATCAGCGCCGAGAGCTGGTCGATCAGGATGCCGAAGTGGAGCTCGAACGGCGCCTCGGCGGCCACCCATGTGTACAGCTCTGCGTGGTAGGTCCGGGGGCCCGAACCGAGCCACCCGGCGACCGTCGCCGCCGCCGCCAGCGACAGCGCCAGCGAGCCGCCGGTCGCGAAGATGCCGGCGATGGCGCCCTTCTTCGGCATGTACTTCCCGGCGAACAGCGCGACCACGAACGACACCAGGGGCAGCACGGCGATGGCCGGCGCGAAGTCGTAGATCCCCGCCATCTCACCACCTCATGGTCGTCGCCTCGGTCACGTCCACGTCGTCGAAGTTGCGGTACAGGACGAGGATGATGCCGATGCCGACGGCGACCTCGGCGGCGGCCAGCGCCATCGTGAACAGGCTGAACACCTGGCCGGTGAGGTTGCCCCAGTGGTAGGAGAACGCCACCAGGTTGATGTTCGCCCCGTTGAGCATCAGCTCGACTGACATCAGGAACATCAGGGCGTTGCGGCGGGTCAGGATGCCGAACACGCCGATGGAGAACACCGCCGCCGACAGCACCAGGTAGTACTCGACGGGGACCGCCATCAGTCCGCGCCTCCCTCGGGGTCGGTGTCGGCGTCGTCCTCGCGGCCGTCGCCGCCGTCCACGATGGGGTGGACGTCCGAGCGGTCCTCGTCGCGGAACGCCAGCATCACGGCGGCGACCAGGGCAGCGGCGAGCACGAGGTCGATGATCTCGAACGCCACCAGGAAGCCCTCGCTGCCGACGGGGCCCTCCGGCATGGGGAGGTCGAACATCGCGTAGCCGATGCGGGTCGTGATGTCGGTCGCCCCCTGGAACGTCGCCGCCGTCCCGAACTCCGCCGACAGGAACACGGTCGAGAGGACGACGAACAGCGCGAGCGCGGCCAGCCCGAGGGTCTTGTTGCCGCGATGGAGGCGGGGGCGGGTCGTCACGTCGCCACCTCCTCGTCGGGCCCGGGGTCCCGCAACAGCATCACGGCGAAGGTGATGAGCACGAGGACGCCGCCGACGTACACGAGCACCTGCATCGCGGCGAGGAAGGCAGCCCGGAGCATCACGTAGTGGACCGCGACCGACAGCAGCGCGACGCCGAGCAGCAGCGCCGCGTGCCAGACATCACGGACCAGCACGACGCCCAGGCTGCTCCCCACCGTGAGGAGTGCGAACAGCACGAACGCCAGTGTCTCGTACGGTACAGCAGCCATTAGGTGGGGCAACAGACGGATGCCGTTTGAAGGTTACTGTATCGGCCCGCGCGCGTGTGGACGTGCATCACCGTGACGCGACGCCGCGGTCGAGCCGCCCGACGGTGGTCTCGCCGGTCGCTGGACGCGGGCGGGGAGACGCCGGGAGGCCTCGGCGGTCACTCGACCCCGATGCTGGCGATCCGGGTCGAACTGCAGTCCGGGCAGCTCACCTGGGACATGTCGGAGTGTGGCGATTCGAACTCCGTCTCGCAGTTCCTGCACTGGTAGTTGTACGTCCGGTCCTCGGCCTCCAGCACCGACGGGATCATGTCAGCGAGTCCCATAGCAGGCGGTTGGCCCCGGTGTATTCAGTTATTGAGCCAGTAGGCCGCGAAACGCGCTGGAACACGGTGAAACACCCCCGGTCGGGCCGGACCGTGGCTCGCGGCGGGGCCGCCGACGGCCCTACTGGTAGTCGATCTCGCCCTCGCCCTCGCCGATCCAGGCGCCGCGGTCGGGTTCGCGGGACTCTAGCGGGTCGATGTCCTTGTACCACGGCACGTTCTTCAGCTCCTCCATGCTGTAGGCCAGGTCGTCCTTCGTGTCGCCGGTGAACTCGAAGTTCTGGGTCAGGAGGATGGCGTCGACCGGACAGACCTCCTCGCAGAGCCGGCAGTAGATGCACTGGCCGATGTGGAGGTTGTACTGCTCGCCGTTGCGCTGCTCGTCGGTGACGATCTGGATGGTGTCGTTCGGGCAGACGTTCTCGCACTGGCGACACCAGATGCAGCGCTCCTGGCTGAACTTGTGGACCCCGCGGAACCGCGGCGAGACCTCCGGCTCGGTCTCGGGGTACTTGACGGTGAACGTCTCGCCGTCGAGCGCGTGCTGCATCGTCGTCGCCATGGACTTGAGGATGCCGATCATGCTATCAGCCCCACGATGACCGCGGTGAGCACCAGGTTCGCGAACGACAGCACCAGCATGCCCTTCCAGCCGATCTCGATCAGCTGGTCGATGCGCAGCCGCGGGATGGCCGACCGGGCCCACTGGGTGAACAGGTAGACGCCCCAGATCTTGACGACGAACCAGACGAAGCCCGGCAGGACGGGGCCGTCGGGGCCGCCGAGGAACACCGTCGCGACGATGGCGCCACCGAGGAAGATGTGGAGGAACTCCGCGAGGTACGACAGCACGAAGTAGACCGAGGAGTACTCGGTCTGCCAGCCGGCGACGATCTCCGTCGGCGCCTCGGGGATGTCGAACGGGTTGCGCCCGACCTCCGCCAGGTTCGCGGCCATGAACAGCACGAACGCGAACGGGTTGACGAAGGCGTACCACGAGGGGATGGAGAGGCCGCCGACCTCCACCAGCGTCTGGGAGGTCTGGGCCTCGACGATGCCGCTCATCTGGAGCGTGCCGGCGAAGATGACCACCGACGCCGCCGTCAGCACCAGCGGGATCTCGTAGGCCAGGTTCTGGGCGACCGCCCGCAGCCCGCCGAGGAACGAGAACTTGTTGTTCGACGCGTAGCCCGCCATCGCCAGCCCCACCGACGCGACGGAGGCGACGGCGAACACGAACACGAGGCCGACCTGCGGGTCGGCCAGCTGGATGCCGCTGCCCATCGGGATGACGGCGAAGCCCAGCAGCGCCGAGCCGACCAGGACGATGGGCGCCAGGTCCCACGCCGGCCGGTCGACGTCCTCGGGCACGATGAGCTCCTTCGAGAGCATCCGCACCGCGTCGGCCACGATGATGAGCGTGCCGGCGGGTCCGACCCGGTTGACGGCGACGCGGTCGGTGAACGCCGCCGTTATCTTCCGCTTGGCCCACGGCCCCGCCACGGCGGTCATCGTGAGCATCAGCGTGCCGACCAGCGCCGCGCCGAGGAACGCCGCCAGGAACGTCTGGCCGGGGCCCATGGTCGAGCCGAAGCCCAGCAGACCGCCGATGGTGTCGACCAGGGTGGCCGGCACCGCGGCCATCACCGGTCCACCTCCCCGAGCACGATGTCGAGGCTCCCCAGCGAGGCGATGAGGTCGGGCACGTACTCGCCCTGGGTCATCTCGGCCAGCGTGTGGAGGTTACAGAAGCACGGCGACCGGATCTTGAACCGTGCCGGCGTGTCCGTGCCGTCGCTGCGGATGTAGATGCCCAGTTCGCCCTTGGCGGCCTCGACGCCACGGTAGATCTCGGTGTCGTTGTCGGGCTTCAGCGTCCGCGGGACGTTGGACTGGATCTCGCGGTCGTCCTCGGGCCACTCGGCCAGCAGGTCGACGCACTGCTCGATGATCTTCGCGGACTCCTCGACCTCCTGCAACCGGACGAGCACGCGGGCGTAGTTGTCCATCCCCTCCTCGGTGACGACGTCCCAGTCCAGCTGGTCGTAGTAGCCGTACGGGTCGTCGCGGCGCAGGTCGAAGTCGACGCCCGACGCCCGGGCGACCGGGCCGGTGGCGCCGTACTGCTTGGCGACCTCCGGGCGGAGCACGCCGGTGTCGACACACCGGAGCTGGAACACCTCGTTGGAGGTGATGAGGTCGTGGTACTCCTCGAGCTTGTGGGGCAGGTCGTCCAGGAAGTCCCGGACGTTCTCGAAGTACTCCTCGCGGGGCTCGGGGAGGTCCCAGGCGACGCCGCCCAGCCGGAGGTAGTTGAACATCAGCCGCTGGCCGGTGAGGTCCTCGAGCAGGTTCTGGACGACCTCCCGGTCGCGGAAGGCGTACTGGAAGATGGCGGTGAAGTCGCCGTAGACGTCGAGTGCGAACGTGCCGACCGCGAGCATGTGGCTGGCGATGCGGCACAGCTCCGCCGACATGGTGCGGATGACCTGGGCGTACTCCGGCACGTCGATGTCCGCCAGGTCCTCGGCGGCGCGGGCGTAGGCCCACTCGTTCAGGATGCCCGCCGAGACGTAGTCCCACCGGTCCGGGTAGGGCATGATCTGGTGGCGGTAGGTGCTCTGCTGGCACATCTGCTCCTCGCACCGGTGGAGGTAGCCGATGTCGGGCTCGACGTCGGCGACCTGCTCGCCGTCGAGCACCGTCTTGATGTGCAACACGCCGTGGGTCGCCGGGTGGTGGGGCCCGACGTTGAGGAACATCGTGTCCGACTCGCCGCCCTCGCCGCGGTGGTCCTCGCGCAGCGGGTTCGCGTGCTCGCGGAACGGCACGACCTGGGGCTGCTCGGGGTCGTAGTCCCGGCTCAGCGGGTGGCCCTGCCAGGTCTCGGGCAGGAGGATGCGCCGCAGGTCCGGGTGACCCTCGTACTCGACGCCGACGAGGTCGTAGGCCTCGCGCTCGTGCCACTCGGCGGTCCGGTAGACGGGTTCGGCGCTCTGGCTGACGGGCTCGTCGGGGGCCGTCGGCACCACGACGCCGACCTCCTGGGTCGGGTCGTCGTACTTCTTGAGGTGGTAGATGGACTCGTAGCGGTCCTCGTACTCCTGGGCGCTCACGCACGAGCAGTAGTCGAAGCCGGCCTCGTCCCGGAGCGCGAACAGCGCCTCGCGGACCTCGTCGGGCCGGACGACGAACGCCTCGGCGTTGACGTGGGACTCCCGGTCGAGCACCGCGTCGTCCAGCAGCTCCGCCAGGGCGTCGTAGTCGACCTCGCCCTCGGCGGTCTCGCCGACGTCGAGCTCGCGGGCTGCGGGCTGTTCCAGGCTCACGGCGAATCAGCCCAGTTGTACCGCATCACCAGTTCGTCCTCGTCGATCTCGTCGGCGAGGTGCTGGACCAGCTCGTCGCGCTCCAGGTCGCCGAACTCCTCGAGCTCGTAGGGCTTGACGGTCACCGGCGACGTCTCGCCGTTGGCGACGCGCTCCTGGAGCTTCGCGACGCCGTAGATGAGCGCCTCGGGCCGGGGCGGGCAGCCCGGGACGTGGATGTCGACCGGGATGACCTCCTCGGCGCCCTTCACGACGTTGTAGCCCTCCTGGAACGGGCCGCCGGAGATGGTGCACGACCCCATGCCCACGACGAACTTCGGCTCGGGCATCTGGTCGTACACCCGCTTCATCCGCGGGGCGAACTTGGAGACGATGGTCCCCGGCACGATGATGACGTCGGCCTGTCGCGGCGAGGCGCGGGGGATGCCCGCCCCGAACCGGTCGAGGTCGTGCTTGATGGCGTAGGTGTGGATCATCTCGATGCTGC
>CAYWNQ010000080.1:0-9409 GCA_964459695.1 uncultured Halobacteriales archaeon
GCCGGCCTGGAAGAACCGCCGGTAGAGCTTCTCGAACTCGATCTCGAAGCGGTGGACGTGCGCGTTCAGCTCTTCGAGGGCGAACTCGTCGTAGGAATCGTTGATTGCCTCCTCAAGTTCGAACCCCTTCCGGATGGTCGCCGCAACCTCCTCCAACTCGTCGTCGTCCATCTCCGGGTGTTTCTCACGCATCTCGTCCGTTACCTCGACGTCACCTGCTACGTCGTCGGGGGATATATATCCAATTTCCAACATAACTGAATCGGTATCTCCGTACGCCACCTCGTAGCCTTCACGGTTGGCGACCTCCGACGTGTACTCGAGGACCTCCCGCCCCGTCGCAGTCACGGCCGCCCCCATCTCCTTGTCGTAGAGCCGGAATCGGTCCCAGCCGAGAACTCCGTAGAGCGATTGGCCGGCCCACTGGAGTTTCCCGTTCCGGCCTGCAAGGAGCGTGTGGTTGTCGGCGACCGTGACGCAGTAGACGCCGTCGTCGGCCGTGCTCTCCGACCCACTTCTGTGCATCCGGAGCGTGTTCCTGGCGTCTTCTCTACAGTAGATTCTCCAAGTTCCGGAATCTTCCCCGTAACTCGTCGTGAGACCCAGATGCGTACAGAGGCGGAGGACATCGTCCCGCATCTGTTCGCTGGCCGTCGAGTACCGCCAGGAGTTAACCTGTCGATCCCCGTCCCCCGCGATCAGCGTGTCGAGAAACAGCCGTTTCTGCCGTCTGGATGCCTGGAAGACGAGATCCGGGAGCCGTTTCTCGAAACTGTCTCCCCCACACAGCTCTTCCAGCAACTCCCCCAGCAGGCGAGAGGTGAACTGATATCCTTCCTCGTCTACGTAGTAGTCGAATCCCATCCTGTCGAGGAGATCGCCGATTGCGGCATGCTCCCCCCCATCCGCCACCGCAGGTTCCGCCTGGGCTAGCTGGATAGTCGTGGTAGATCCGCGGAGTTTCTCGCCGAATCGCTTGTCCTCGGACGCGTATACCGACCCCTCGGTGACGAACCATGCGAGCAGTTCGAGGAAATCGTCGCCGGAGTAGGTTCGTGGGATCCACTTTCGATCGGATTCCCGGTGGACGAAACTGGAGTCACATACGTCTTCGAGGTACCCGCGTTCGGCCTCGAACTCGGCCGCCGAGAGGACGTATCCAACCTCGCCGACATCCGCCTTCGGCACACGTCGGGGCGTCCATCCCAGTTCGGTAGTGAACGTGTGACCGTGCACGTCCGGACGGACCCACACTTCGTAGTCGCCGTCGACGACCTCCGTGAGGTCGACTTCCTCGAGGGGCTCCCCACCGGGGCCGTCCCAGTCGTGAGGAAGCTGATAGTTCGACGCGCCGTCGAGTGCGCCCGCCTCCACGAATCGATAATCGTCCCAGGTGATCCCGTTGGTCTCGTCTTTTCTGACGAGTAGCCGGTGGTTGGGCGTCACCCGGAAGTCGATGTTGCTCGTTTCGATGTCGACGAGGTCCCCCCGGTAGTCAGGATACTCGTGGGTATCGACGACGGGTTTGACCTCCACCGTCATCGTGTCCGGATTCAACGAGTAGACCTCCTCACCTACCTCGAGATCGTCGATGGTCCGGACCCCCTCCGGGGTGAGGACGTCGGTATCCGGCGTGAAGCAGTTCATGATGACCTTCACTGCCTGTTGCTGGCGGTCGAACCGCTCGTAGTCGTCGCTGCTCGGATCGTGGTCGTTCCGCAGCGCCTTCTTCGCCTCCCGTTCGGCAAGGAGTTCGTCGACCATCTCCCGGATGACGCCGTCAGGCTGCTTCCGGAAGTGGGTGCCGTTGGGCGCACGGTAGGTCTCGCCCTCGTAGGACGCGGGGTCGACCTTCGTCTCCGGGCTGGCGTTGGTCGTCACCATCGCCATGGGATAGAGGCTGGCGAGGTCCAGCACGGTGACGTTCTCGCGGACGCCCGAGATGGGGTCGAACACCGCCCCGCCCTCGTAGTCCTCGCTCTCCTGGCTGCCCTTCGACGGCAGCGCGAACTCGCCGTGGACCTTGTGGAGCACGTACATGTCCACCGCGTCCCCGGGCGTCGTGGCGTCCTCGAGCTTGCAGCCGACGAACGACGCGACCTCCTCCCAGAACGGGATGATGTCCTGCTTGCGGTCCAGCTCGACGCAGAGCTCGACGTCCCGGAGGTTGTACTCCAGCAGCAGCCGGGGGTCGTCCTCCCAGAGGTCGCCGATGTCGCCGGGGTAGCGCTCCTTGCCCACGCCGAGCTCCTGCTCGCCGACGGCGTCCAGCCGGTAGGACTCGAGCTCGGTGAACTGCGTGCGCTTGTAGGCGTACAGCAGGTCGAACGCGACCCGGCCCTTCACGCTCGGGCCCTGCCAGTCGCTGCGCCACACCTCGTCGACCCGCGACAGCCGGTCGGCGTCCAGCCCGAGCTCCTCCAGCCGGTCGATGAGATACGGCGCGTCGAAGTCCGTGAAGTTCCAGCCCGTCAGCACGTCGGGGTCGGTGCCCTCGACGTAGCTCACGAACTCCCGGAGCATCGCCGGCTCGTCGTCGAACGTCCTGACCTCGACGTCGAGGTCGTCCTCGATGGGCTCGTAGCCCTCGAGGTCGGCCGGCGCCGTCCCGTCGCCGTCCGGGGCCTCGTACAGCCACGCCACGTACTCGTCGCGGTAGGAGTCGTGGCTGGTGAGACAGACGATGGGCTCCTCGCCGTCCTCCGGGAACCCGCGGCGGTCGTCGACCTCGATGTCGAAGGTGTTGACCCGCGGCGACACCGACAGCTCGACGGGCTCGAGCTCCCAGTGGGGCACCCTGACGTGGACCCCGTCGCCGTCGACGCGCCGGTCCGGCACCCGGAGGCCGCTGTTGACGTCCTTGTCGATGAGCAGCCGGTTCGGGAACAGGATGTCGGCCTCGTAGTGGTCGAACCGGTCGCGCAGCTGGCCGACGTCCCGCGGGGTCTGGCCGCGCACCTTCACCAGTTCGGTCCCGCGGATGGACTCGTAGCGCACCACCTCGTCGTCGCCGTGGTCGTCGCCCCGGCCCGGCGGCAGGTCGCCGTAGGTCTCGACGCCGGTGAGCCGGTCCTCCTCGAGGCGCTCGTCGGTGAACTGCGAGGCGACGAGCGGCCCCTCGGCGGGCTCGCGGTCGAGGTCTGACAGCGGCGTGTAGAAGTACGGGTCGAACTCGTGGACCTCGACGTGGACCGGCTCGCGGTCGGCGGTCCGACCGAACACGTGGACCACCGGGAACTCGTCGGCGCCGCGGCCCTCGACGGTGTAGTCGACCTGCGTCACCGACAGCGCGAGGTCGCCGTCGGCGTCGGGGAACCGGTGCTCGTCGGTGTCGACCACCGCCGCCGTCGACCCCCCGTTGCCGGCGACCGCTACGGCCTCGCCGTCGGGCCGTCCGCCGGTGGTCTCGTCGTCTCCGTCGAAGTCCGAGAGGCGGCCCTGACCCATGGTATCCGGGCTTCGTCTCCGGCGCTAAAAATCCCGGCGGTCCACGGCGCTGCAGCGCATCCTGATGCTGGACCGTCACGAACCAACTCGAAAGCCGTGGAATACTCGACCCGCGTTCGAGCGTTCCGAGTGGTGAACGTATCCAACCAGTTCCATCGCCAGCACCGGGCCACGAAGCCGATCCCCCGGAGCCCGACCAAGGCTGCGGTCGTTACGAATACCGACACAGCCACAAGGCCTATACTCGTGTCAATCTCTCCCACACGTGGAGGAACACCATGCCCGACTCCGACCCCGACGGACTCGAGCCGGACGCCCCCGCCGAGCCAGGTGGCGAGCTGATCGTGGAGGCCTACGAGACGGAGGAGGGCGTGGTGTTCTACGACGCCGAGAACCCCCTCGCGTGGGTCCAGGCGGACACAACGGTCGCGCTCGACGCGCTGGACTGAGCGGATACCCTTTTGTCCCGCGGTGCCCGAGGCCCGCGCGTGAGTCCCGACGACGACCCCCATCCCCACGAGCCCGAGGAGTTCGACCCCCACAGCCTCGGGCCCGAGACGCCGGGCGTCGACGGGGAGACGCCGGGCCCGGACCCGCCCAGCGTCGACTTCGACCCCGAGGAGGTCGACGTGCCGGCCGACCTCGCCCGGGCGTTCTGGGGCGCCGTGCTGCTGGCCAACGTGGGGCTGCTCGGGGTGAGCCTGGCGGTGATGCTCGCCGTGTTCGAGGGCCGCTACGAGCTGGCCGCCCTCGTCGGGGCCATCGGGCTCGTCGGGCTCGGCGGGACCTACCGCATCTACCGCGCCCGCCGCGGGGAGGACGGCTGAGATGCGCACCGTCGCGTTCGGCGACGAGCGCTACCTGCTCGTCGAGCGGGCCGGCGACGCCTGCGTGCTGGCCCATCCCGGGACCGGCGACCGGCTGGTGGTCCCCGCCGACGCCGTGGCGGAGCGTCCGGCCGTGTCGCCGCTCGCCACCGCCGCCGAGGCCGTCGACGCCGCCCCCGAGCTCAGGGCGGCCGTCCCGGACCGGCGGGCGCTGGGCCTGCTGGCCGAGCTCGACCGGCGCGGGCCGACGCCGGTCCGCGCGCTGCTCGAGTACGACCTGTGCGAGTCCGACCTCCACGGCGTCCTCGCGGAGCTGTCCGCCGCCGGGCTCGTGGCCGAGGCCCGCGTGGCCGGCGAGCGGGGCTACCGCCTGACCGGGCGCGCGGCGGCACTCCGCTGAGGCGGCTCAGTCGTCGGCCGCCGGGACCGGCGCCTCGGCGCGCCGCTCGACCGACGACCGGTTCGTGGTGGGGTCCTTCCGGACGGTCACCACGTCGTCGGCGGCGGCGACCAGCTCCTCGTCGTGGCTGACGACGACGATCTGCTCGACGCCGAGGTCCCGCATCGACTCCACCAGGTCGACCAGCCGGGAGACGTGGCCGGCGTCGAGGAACACCGTCGGCTCGTCGAGGATGAGCGGCGGCATCGGCGCGGCGCCCTCGATGCCCTCGGCCAGCAGCCGGTAGACGGCCGCCCGGAGGCTCAGGTTGAACAGCGCCCGCTCGCCACCGGAGAGCTGGCCCGGGTCAAGCGGCTCGCCGTCCTTCTGGTAGACGGTGAGCTCGTAGCCGCCGTCGAGCTCGATGCGGTCGTAGGCGTCGTTGCCGTAGACGAGCGAGAAGGTCTCGTTGAGCATCGCCTCGAGCTGCCGGACGTTGCGCTGGCGGAGCTCGGTCCGCAGGTCGCCGTACATCGCCTCGAGCTGCTCGGCCTCGTCGTACAGCGACTCGAGGCGCTCGACCGTCCCCGCGAGCGCCTCGCGGTCCTCGCGGAGCGTCTCGAGCTCCCGGAGCTCCTGCTGAACCGCGCCGACGTCGCCCCGGATGTCGTCGCGGGCCTCGCGCTTGTCGGCCAGGGCCTCGTCGACCTCCTCGAGGAAGGCCTCGGCGCGCTCGCGGTCCTCGCGGGCCTCCTCGACGGTGGCCTCGTCGAACCCGGCCTCGAGCTCCTCGCGGCGCTCGCGCTTCTCCGCCAGGCGCTCGCGCCGGAGGTCGTTGCGCTCCTCGAGGGCGTCGCGCTTCTCCCGGAGGCGCTCGAGATCGTCCTCGCCGTCGGCCACCGCCTCCCGGCACTCGGCGACGCGCTCGAGCGCCGTCTCCCGCTCGCGGAGGTCGGCGAGCTCCTCGTTCAGCGCGCCGATCTCCTCGCGGGTCGACTCGGCCCGCTGGCTCGCCGCCTCGGCCTCCTCGCGCTTCGTCTCGGCCTCCGCCGCGAGCTCCTCGGCGGTCTCGCGGAGCTCCGCGGCGCGGTCCGTCCGCTCGGCGATGGTCTCCTCGCGGTCGGACAGCAGGTCCTCGGCGGTCTCCCGGCGCTCTCGGAGCCGCTCGACCTCGGCCTCCACCTCGCGGAGCTCCTCGGCGGTCTCCAGGCGGTCCTCGAGCGCCTCGCGCTCCTCGCGGGCCGCGGCGAGGTCGGCCTCCAGCTCGGCGAGCTCCTCGCGGTCCTCCTCGAGGGACTCGACGTGGGGCGAGTCCTCGACGTCCTGGCCACACTCCGGGCACTTCCCGGCGGCGAGCAGCGCCTCGGCCTCCTCGACGGCGGCCCGCGTGGCCTCGACGCTGGCCTTCAGGTCCGATTCGGCCTCCCTGGCGTCGGCCAGGTCCGCGGCGACCGACTCGCGGAACGCGTCGGCCTCGCCGAACGCGACGGGGGCGTCCGCGAACCGGTCGGTCGCCTCGTCGATCTCCGTCTCGAGCGCCTCGACGCGCTCGCGCGTCTCGGCGAGGTCGTCCCGGAGCTCCGCGACGGCCTCGTCGACCTCGGCGGCCTCCTCCCTGGCGTCCTCGGCCCGTTCGGCCAGGTCCGCGGCGGCCTCCCGGCGACTCTCGGCAGTGCCGGCGTGCTCCTGGGCGGCCACCCGCAGGTCCTCTATCTCGTCGCGCACCGCCTCGGCGCGGTCGGCGACGTCCTCGAGCCGCTCGTCGACCGCGCCGGCCTCGTCAAGCGCCGTCGCCGCCACCGCCTCGGCCAGTTCCTCGCGGCACTCCTCGACGGTTTCGCGCTGCTCGCGGACGCGCTCGCCGAGGTCCTCGCGCTCGGACTCGCCCGCCTCGACCTCCTCGCGGAGCTCCTCGATGGCCGCCTCCAGCTCGGCGAGCTCCGCCTGGCGCTCCTCGTGCTCGTCGAGGACGTCCTCGGCGTCCTGCTTGGTCGCCACGGCGGTCTCGCGCTCGTCCTCGAGCCGCTCGATCTCCTCCTCGACCTCCGCGAGGTCGGTCCGGCGGGCGTTCAGCCGCTCGTGGAGGTCCGCCGCCTCCTTGGCCTCGATCTGCTCCTCGAGCTTCGAGAGCGCGCCGCGCTTGTCGTCGAGAACGTGCTTGACGCCCAGCCGGGCGTCGCTGGCGCGCTCGCGGTACGTCTCGAGGGTCCCGAGCTGGAGCAGGTCGTCGATCATGTCCTGGCGCTGGTCGGGCGAGGCGTTGATGAGCTTGTTCACCTCGCCCTGGCGCACGTACGCGCAGTTGACGAACGCCTCGCTGTCCATCCGGAGCAGCTCGGCCACCCGGGCGCGGACGTCCCGGGCGCCCTCGTAGCTGCCGTCCGGGCCCTCCAGCACGCAGGTGGTCGTCTGGGCGCCGTCGGCGTGGACCCGCACCTCCCGCTCGACGCGGTAGTCGCCGCCGGCGTGGGCGAACCACAGCTCGACCGCCGCGGACTCGGCACCGATGGTGACCACCTCCTCGAGGGTCTCGTCGAGCGCGCGGGCGCCGTAGAGGGCGAAGAAGCAGGCCTCCAGGAGCGAGGACTTGCCGCTGCCGTTGAGCCCGTGGATGACCGTCACGCCCGCGTCGAGCCGGAGGTCGGCGTCGGCGTAGGGCTTGAACTGCTCCAGGCGGACTCGCTGGAACCTCACAGGTAGTCCTCCATCGACGCCTGGGCCTCGGCGTCGCTCTCCTCGCCGGGCTCGTCGGTGGGCGCGGCTCCCGACGCGTCGTCGTCGGCCTCGGCCCCGCCATCCTCCTCGTCGGCCGCTGGCCCCTCGTTCGGCGCGGGCTCGAACGCCTCGGCGTCGGCGGCCTCCAGCAGCTCGGTCACCCGCTCCTCGACGGTCGCGGTGACGTTGCTGTCGGCGACCTTCGAGGCCCGGACCGTCTCGTCGAGGTCCCTGGCCGCCGCCGAGAGCCCGAGCTCGCGGACCCGCTCCCGGACGGCGTCGTCCGGGTCGGCGAACGCCACGTCGACGTCGTCGGCCGCGTCGGCCAGCTCCCGGCGGTCGGTGACCCGCGCGACGAGGGCACCCCGGTCGGTGGCGAACTCCTCGACCCTGGCGGGGGCGAACGACTCGCCCTCGCCGTCGACGGTGACGACCACCACCGCACCGTCGAGGTCGTGGGCTCGGAGGCGCTCGCGCACCCGGTCGAGCCCCTCGCCCTCGGCCAGCTCGAGGTCGACGAACACGAACTCGCGGGTGTCCAGGCCCCTGCGGGCGATCCGGACGCCCGTCTCGTCGTCGAACGTGACGATGTTGTAGCCCCGCTCGGCGCGCTCGTCGGCGGCGGCGCGCTCGGTCGAGCCGGCGTAGGTGACCCACGCGTCGCCGACCTCCGCGCGGCCCGGGTCGTGGTTGTCGCCCAGCAGCATCGCGTCGACGTCGACGTCCGCGGCCTCGAGGACGGCCTCGGCGTCCCACTCGCCGAACTCGAACGGCGTGAACAGCCCGTGGGCGACCAGGGCGACGTGGTCGGCGTCGGTCGGCGCGAAGTCGTAGGCCAGCTCCTCGCGACGGGAGCGCGGGACGAAGTCCAGGCCGTACAGGGCGACGTCGCCGACCTCGACGGGCTCGGCGCCCAGGCGGGTGGCCAGGCCCAGCGACTCGTAGAGGTCGAGCCACTGGGCCTCGCGCTTGGACTCGTGGTTGCCGACGACGGCCAGGAACGGGACGCCCGCGTCGTCGAGCTCGCGGAGCACGTCCAGCACCCCGAGCAGGTCCGGGAGGTCGGGCCGGCGGTCGTGGAACAGGTCGCCGGCGTGGACGACCGCGTCGACGTCGTCGGCCACGGGGTCCTCGACCACCTGCCGGAAGGCCGCCAGGAAGTCCTGGCGACGCTCCGGGCGGTGGTACTGCCGGTAGCCGACGTGGGTGTCCGCCGTGTGGATCACCCGGGTCATTCGTCGCCGGGTTCGTCGCCTCGTCCTAAATGGGTGTCGCGGCCGGGGCGGAAGTGATGCGTCGCCACAGCCGGGGCTGGTGCGGCTCCCCACTCAAACCTTCGGCCCGACGAGCCGCCCGCCTGCTGGCCCCCGACCGCCGAACTCCAGCGACGCGCTACTCCAGCGAGAGGGTGTACACCCGCTTGCGGGCGTCGGTGAACGAGAACCGGGAGTCGACGGCGTCGTGGTCCTCCAGCCGCGAGAGGGCGTACCGCACCGTCCGGGGCGGCAGCAGGGTCTCCTCGGCGAGCTGGCTCTGGGTCAGCCGCTCGTTGTACTCCAGTGCCTTCGCGACCAGCTTCGCCGACGGGGGCAGGTCCCTGATTGCCTCCCAGGATCCCTCGTCGGTCTCGACCGCCTCGGCCTCTGATGCGCTCATGGTGTCACCACCTTTCGGATGCCGACTAATAATATTTCCGGAGTGAAGATATTACTTTGACGTATTTACCGTAACCCTGAAACGGCCCCACGACACCCGGTGACGGCGGCGGGATTACGCCACCTGTCCCGACCCGAAGCCCTTTAAGCCCGAGTGGACTACCCAGATGGCAATGACCGACACCGTCGACGAGGTCGACATGCCTTACGACGAGGACGCCTCCCTCCAGGACAAGGTCGAGGCCCTCGAGGAGCAGCTCGAGGTGCTCGAGGACCAGAACGAGGAGATGCGCGACAAGCTGCTGGACGCCAACGCCGAGAACAACAAGTTCCAGCAGAAGCTCGAGCGGCTCACCCACGAGAACAAGAAGCTCAAGCAGTCGCCG
>CAYWNQ010000081.1:0-9292 GCA_964459695.1 uncultured Halobacteriales archaeon
CCAATCATATTGGCCTTTCGAGCCGATGACCGGGGTTCAAATCCCCGACGGTGCATCCTGCGACGAACGGACGTGAGGAGCGGATGCGCGACGAGGGGATTTGAGCAGACGAGACGCAGCCCGCCCAGCGAAGCGAGCAGGACCGTCTCGGCGTGTTCAAATCCCCGACGGTGCACCTTCTCCGACGAGCGGATGCGAGGAGGAGTAGGTGCACCACCATGGGTTGACCGAGGCCGTCGCCGGCTACCCCGACCACCGGTCCGGGCACTGAACCGACACCTCCCACCCGCTGGTACCCACTCGTCGCATATTTGCATCTCCGCTCCATAGCCACCCCCATGGCGACCGAAACCACGTCGACGACTTCCGGCAGCGGCGAGAACTTCTACCTCTACGCCTTCCTCGGGGCGATCGTCACCGTCGTCGTCTCGTTCGTCCCGTTCTCGCCCGTCCTCGGCGGTGCCGTCGCGGGCTACATGCACGACGGCGGCACCAGCCGCGGCACGCGCATCGGTGCCGCCTCCGGCGTCATCGCGGCCATCCCGCTGGCGCTGATCTTCGTCCTGCTGTTCGTGGTGATGTCGGTCGGGGGGCTCACGACCGGCGAGTTCGCGGGCCCGGTGTTCGTGCTCGTGCTGGTCGGCATGGTCCTGCTGTTCGCGGTGCTGTACATCGTCGGCCTGAGCGCGCTGGGCGGCTACGTCGGCGGCTCGTACGCCGAGTCCAAGCGGGAGGAGGCCCAGTCGAGTGGGGACGGGGCGGGCTCGCGTCGCGACGCGGACGAGTCCCCGTCCGGCGGCGACGGCGACTCGGGGTCCGGCGAGTCGGACGAGTACGTCGCCGTCGACGAGTCCGACGCCGTGCCCGACGACCAGTCGACGCTGTCCGAGGAGGACGACGAGGCGTCCCGCTGACCGGCCAGGACGTGGTGTAGCACGGCGCACGCGACGGTTATGTCCGCCGGGCACCTACTGGAGACCGCTATGACGAGTTCACGCTTCGACGAGATGAACCGCGTGTTCGACCGATTCCCGTTCGCCGACTCGATGCGACGCTCGATGGCACTCGTAGGCATCGACGGCAACGTCTCCGTCGAGCCCACCGACGGGGGCTACGTCGTGGCGGCTGACCTCCCGGGCTTCGAGGCCGACGAGCTCGAGCTGTCCGTCCGCGACGACGTCCTCGTGATCGAGGGCAGCCACGACGAGGCGGCCCAGGAGGGCGCCGTCGGCCACCGGCGCCGGCAGGTCCACGAACGGGTGGCCCTCCCCGGCCCCGTCCGGGCCGAGGCGGCAACCGCGAGCTACCGGAACGGCGTCCTCGAGGTCACGCTTCCCGAGGAGCCCGGCGACGAGGGCGGTCGCCGGATCGACGTCGAGTAGGGCGGCCGAGCGCTGGCGGCGCGGTGCCCCTGCGGCGTCGGGACGCTCGACGTCCTCCTCACCGCCGCGCCGCCCGGTCTCAGCCCACCAGCGTCGACAGGACGCGGGACTCGGCCTTCCGGAGGTGCTCGTCGACCGTCGAGGGCGCACAGTCCAGGGTGTCGGCGATGTCGTCGTGGGTCGCCCGGCGCGGTATCTCGTAGTACCCGAGGTCCACCGCCGTCCGGAACACCTCGAGCTGGCGGTCGGTGAGCATCGAGAGCATGTCGCGCCGGTCCGGCGAGTACTGGCCCACCTGTTCGACGTCGATCTGGACGTCGTCGGGTACCTCGTCGATGGCCTGGCGCAGCATCTCGTGGGTCCCGACGACGGTGGTCCGGAGGCCGCCGCGGTCGGTGAACTCCAGCGGCGTGTCGATCATGAGCGCGTACTTCTGGGCCAGCGCCATCAGCGAGCCGGCGGGCTCGCCGGGGTAGACGTGGAGGTAGATGTGGAACGCGTCGTCCTGGACGTCCAGGAGGTCGTGGGCGATGACGGACTCGTGGGCCTCGACGGTCTCGACGACGCTGTCGGGGTCGCCCCGGAGCCGGTACAGCATCACGCCCGTCCCGTCGCCCAGCGCGTTGACGTGCATCAGGGCCTCGCGGTCCACCCCCGTGTCGGCGGCGACGGCCTTGTCGACGGGGTGGATGGCGCCGTCGTCGGGCGTCAGCGTGAAGTCGAAGTACCTCATGGACGCCGACCAGCTCCGACCATGTGAGTCGGTCACACCCTCGCCAGTTAGGTGTTTCGACGACATCAGCCGGCGATAGCCGGCTCCCGGTGCCGTGAATGTCGGGTGTCCGGCCGAGAGGTCGGCTCAGACCGCGACGTCCACCGTCCGGGTCCGGGGCCCGTCGCAGTCCACGAGCAGCACGGACTGCCACCGCCCGAGGGCGAGCTGACCGTCCCGGACCGGCACGGTGACGGCGGGCCCGAGCAGGCTCGCCCGCAGGTGGGCGTCGGCGTTGCCGTCGAGCTCGTCGTGGGCCCAGCCCTCGTCGGCCACGAGGTCGCCGAGGAACGACGCCAGGTCGTCCAGTAGACGGTCCTCGGCCTCGTTGACCACCACGGCGGCCGTCGTGTGCGCCACGAACACCGTACAGGTCCCGTCGTGGCCGTCGGGGACCGCCGCGGCGACCCGGTCGGTCACGTCGACGACGTCCAGCCGGGCCTCGGTGTCGACTTCGAACATCGCTACGAGCGGATGCGCTGGAACACGAGCCGGTCCTGCTGGCTGTACACGTGGTAGGCCGCCGCGCCGACCAGCGCGCCGGAGAAGGAGCCGAACGTCAGGGCCACCGTCGCCGCACCGAGGCCGCCGAACCCCGGGACGCCGACCAGGACGGCCACGGCGACCAGCATCCCCACAAGCCCCAGCCCGACGTAGAACTCTCCCCACGAGAGCCCGTAGGCCGGGACGACCTCCGTGTACACCGCCACCTCCCGGGCGCGGTCCCGGAGGCGGACCTCCTTGTCGTCCTCGTCGTAGGCGACGATGCCGAGCTCGTCCAGCTTCGGGAGATGGGTCTGGAGCAGCGACACGTACACGGACTGGCGCTTGTCCCGCGGCGGCGGCCGCTCGTCGGTCTCCGTCGCCGCGATCTCCTCGGAGAGCTCCCGGACGGACAGGCCGTCCCGGTCGGCGTCCCTGAGGGCGTCGAGCGTGAGCCGGCGGCGGTCGTTCCGGAGGACGTCGTGGATCTCGCTCTCGGCGAGCCCGTCGTCGTCCCGGGGCTGTGCGTCGGCGGCCACGGTGGGAATCGTCGCCGTCGGCGCCCGTAAAGCTAGGCTCTCCCTCGCCGTGGCGTATCGGTCGGTGAGTGGCGGCCGCTCGACGAACGGACGCCGCTGCTCCGCTACCGCAGACCGCCGCTGGTGCTTGCGCCCAGCAGTACCGCCGGAACGCCCAGAGGCGCTGGACTCGGGCGGCGCTCGCGGGTCGGGCGGGCGGGGGCCTTCCGGCGGTACCCCGAGGTTCACGCACGAGCTGCGGTGGGCGGGTCCGTTGCGGTCACGGGCAATCCGAGCGGTCGATTGGAGTCGGTCCACGCGAAGCCGAGCGGACCACGACGGCCTCCCACAGAAGAAGTCCACCCAGTCAGGCCAGCCACTCGTCGGGCTTGGTGTCGTAGTCCACGTCGGCGGCGGCGATGTCGGCCACCTCGTCGGGGTCGAGCTCCTCCTCGGTGAACTCCTCGCCGTCGTACCGGACGAGCAGCCCCTGCTCCTCGGGCGTGGGCTCGCGGTCGCGCCTGCGGGCGACCTCCACGTCGTGCTCGTCGACCTCCTTGACGATGGTCTTGAGGTTGACCGGCCGGCCCCAGAGCTCGAAGACGCGCTCGAGCACGCGCCGGGCCCGGGCCAGGTCCAGCGCCACGCCGTTGTAGTGGTGGGCGAGCAGCAGCTCGTTGCGGTTGCGGTAGTTGCCGTCGTGGACCGCGACCGTCGGCTTGCCGAAGTTGGTGAACTGCAGCATCAGCTTCTTCTTGACGTCGCGGTAGTCCGTCGAGGTCACCCGGTAGTCGCCCGAGGTGTGCATGAACTCGTAGGTGAAGTAGTCGTTGTCGTCGACGAACTCCTGGGTGAGGAACTCGTCGAGGAAGGTGACGTCGTTGTGGCTCTCGCGGATCTCGGCCATCCGGTCCCAGCCGGCGGCGCAGTCGACGTCGGATAGCGCCGCGTCCACGTCGGGGTAGCGCTCGTCGTCGAACAGGTACCGCGAGATGCGCTCCAGCGCCGACTGGGAGACCCCGCCGAGGAAGCCGCGGTTCTGGGGCTGGACCAGCGAGAAGTGTCGCCGGGCGAGCCCCTCGCGGGTCAGCACCTTCCAGGGGTAGCGCTCGACGTCGACCTCCCCGTCGCGGGCGGCGGCCAGGCCCTCGGCGTCGACCCACGGGTCCTCGGGGTCGAGCACGTCGAGGTGGCCCGGCACGTCGTCGATCTCGGGGGGCGGTTCGAGCGTCGCGAGCACGGCGTCGAGGTCGACGACGTCGTGGAAGGTCCGCCAGGTGACGCCCTCGACGCGAAGCAGGCGCTCGAGGACCTCCCGGCGGTTCGTCCGGTTCTCGACGTACTCCCACAGCTCCAGCCCGAGCTTGTAGGGGTTGAGCCCCGGCGAGCCCAGCACCTGCGCCATGTGGTCGGCGTAGGCGACGAACTCGTCGTCGCCGGCGAAGGTCTCGCCGGTCATCATCGTCGACTCCCAGAAGGCGGCCCACCCCTCGTTCATCACCTTCGTCATCTTCTGGGGGGCGAAGTAGTAGGCCTCCTTGCGGAGCAGCGCGAGCAGCTCGCGCTGCCAGTCCTCGAACTCGACGGCCTTGCCCGCCTCCTCGTCGTAGGCCATCCCGTGGCCGTAGAGGAAGGCGAGCACGTCCTTCTCGGGCTCTGCGGGGAACGTCGGCCCCTCGCCGTCGTCGGCCAGCGACTCGAGGAACTCGTCGTCGAAGACCTCCCGGCGCACCTCCTCGGAGAGCGCCAGGTCGTCGATGTTCTCGCCGACCTCGCCGGTCTCGGGGGCCTCGACCTCCCAGGCCTCGGCTGGTCGGAACGCCCGGTGCTGGTCGACGTTGTCCTCCAGGCAGAGGACGTGGTCGACGAACGCCTCGACGGCCTCGGCGTCGACCTCCGGGTCGTCCATCACCTCGGCGACGGTCTCGGCGTGGCGCTCGAGCATCGCGGCGGCGTCGGGGGTCTCGCCGAACAGGCCGAACCACTCGTTGTTGGCGAAGAAGTCGGCGTGGGCCTCGACGTGGGTGACGACGGCCTTCTGGTCGGCGCGGTCGTTGGACTCCTGGAGGAAGGCGTGGGCGGGGTCGTCGTTGTTGACGATCTCGAAGGCCTTGCCGCCGAGGAACTGGCGCTGCTTGCGCTGGCGGTCGTAGGCCATCCCCCACCGCCAGTGGGGGTAGCGGTGCTGGAAGCCGTCGTAGGCGATCAGCGCGTTCATCTCGTCGTGGTCGACGATCCAGTAGTTGACGTCGTAGGGCTCCAGCCCGAAGCGCTCGGCCAGCGCGGCGGCCTCGGCGACCGGCTCTTCGAGGTCGGCGGCGATGGCCCGCTTCCGGCGGCGGTCGTCGGTGCTCATGGCTCGTCCTCCGTGCTCAGCACGTCGTAGATGGCGTCGACCACGTCCTCGCGGCCCTGGACGTACGCGACCGCGACGTCGTCGGCGTCGTCGAAGTGGGCGTCGACCTCCTCGGCGTGGGTGGCGTTGATGGCGTTGCCCGAGGGCTGGGTCTCCACGTAGGCGTGGAGGTTCGCGGGGATCTCGGCCATCATCGGGATGACCCGCTCCTCGGTGTCGTTGCTGGAGTTCTCCGAGTCGCCCGCCGCGAACACGTAGCGGTTCCACTCGCTCCAGGGGAACCGCTCGTCGAGGACGTCGGCGGCGAGGTCGTAGGCGCTGGAGATGCGGGTGCCGCCGCCGCTCCGGATGCCGAAGAACTCCTCGCGCTCGACCTCCCAGGCGTCGGCGTCGTGGGCGATGTAGACGAACTCGGCGTGGTCGTACTTGCCCTGGAGGTACCAGTCCAGCGGCGTGAACGTCCGCTCGACCAGTTCGCGCTTGGTCTCCCGCATCGACCCGGAGACGTCCCGGATGTTCACCACGACGACGTTGCGTTCGTACTCCTCGACCACCTCGGGGTAGCGGTAGCGCTCGTCGCGCCGCCGCAGCGGCACCTCGTCGATGCCCTCCCGCCGGACGCGCCGGGCGGTCGACTCGCGCTCGACGGTCCCGGTCATCTCGTCGATGGAGCGCCAGGTCGTGCGCTCGGCGCGGTCGAGGTCGTCGTAGGCGTCCTGGATCCACGACCGCGAGACGGGAATGTTCAGCCCGCGGGCCCACTCGAACACGCGGTCGGGGCCCCAGCCCTCGACCTTGCAGGCCTCGCGGACGTAGTCGCCGTCGAAGTCCATCGCGAGCTTGCGCTTGAGCCCCTCGGTGAACAGCCGCTCGAAGTCCAGCGTCGAGGTGGGACCGGTCCGGGTGACGTCGGTGAAGTCGCCCTCGGTCTCCTCGACCACCTTCTTGCCCTTGGGCTCGAGCTCCAGCCCGAGCTCCTCGTCGAGCTCGCGGGCGAACTCCTCGGGGTCCATCTCGTAGTACTCGTGCTCGCCGGCCTCCTCGCCGGGCTCGCCGTCCTCGTCGCCGTCGCCGGGCTGTGGCCGTGGCTGACCGACGGGGTCGCCGACGTCGGGCGTGTCGCCGTCGCCCTGGCCGACGCCGCCGACGTCCCGGCGGTCGTAGGCGAACTCCGGGAGGTCGACTATCTTGATGGGGACCCGGACCCGGTCGGGCAGCGACTCCCCGAGGTCGCCGTACTGGATGAACTCCGCGAGGTCCTGGCGGCGCTGCTCGCCGACCGCCCGGTAGCGCTCCAGGTCGTCCCTCAGTCCCATCGGTAGCTCACCTGGCTCATGACGTGGCGGCTGGTCAGCTCCGCCGAGGCCTCGGTGTAGCCGAACATCTCCTGCATGTTCGCCAGGCAGTCGGCCTTCACGCGGGCGGTCTCGGTCCCCGCCGGCGGGTCGGCCCACTGGGCGGGGTCGAGGTCCTCGAAGGTCCGGCGCACGTCGTCCCAGTCGTAGGTCCCCAGCACCGTCTGGATGACCGGGAGCTCGGCGGCGGGGACGTCCTCGACGGCGAACTCCTCGTCACGGCGCCGCCAGGCGTGGCGGTTCAGGGCGGTGACGACCCGCTCGCTCCGGAACGTCCGGACGGGCTCGCCGGGCCGGTCGCCCTGGTAGTCGTCCTCGTCGAACCGGCCCAGGTGCTCGACCTCGAACACCTTCATCTTCAGCGGGTCGGGGTCGACGGCCTCGCCGCGGTCGTTCTCGACCTGCTCGCCCTCGACCCAGGCGTAGACGTGCTCGACGTACTCCTCGACGGTCTCCTCGTCGACCCGCTTGTCGCGCATGATGGCGTCGACGACGTCGTCCTCCTGCTCGCCGAACACGTGGTTCTTGACGGGGACGAGCCGGTCCTCGAACTCGGTCCGCTCGGCGGCCGAGAACATCGGCGCCGAGGAGAACCCCGCGACCATCGCGTCGAGCACGTCCCGGGGCATCACCACGTCCTCGACGGCCAGCTCGGGGTGGTGGCGGTCGGTCTCGGACTGGAGCAGCTCGGCCACGACGTCGCGGGTGTAGGTCACCGGGACGCCGGCGACCCCGTCGAGCGCGCCGTCGTCGAAGTCGAACTCCTCCTTGGGCCGGCGCTCGTCGCCGTCCTGGAGGTAGCCCCGGTCGAACAGCATCGCCTTGTCGACCAGGTCCAGGCCGGCCGGGAGGTCGTCGGCGTCCAGGCGGGTCGCGACGGCGAACAGCGACGCGGCCTCGACGGCGTGGGGCGCCAGCTCGCGCTCGCGCGCCCTGGAGCGGTCGTCCCGCACGGTGATGGTCACCGGCTCGCGGACCAGCTCGGCCTGCTGCTCGACGCTGCCGGTGGTCCAGACCTCGGTCTCGTTGGTGAGCTCGCGGCGCAGCAGCTCGGCCTCCAGCGACAGGTTGGTGAGGTACCGGAACTCGTGCTTGTCGAGCCGGCGCTTCAGCGCCTTCAGCGGGTCGGTGCCTCCGCCGTCGGCGTGCTGGTTGAGCCGGGCCTCCAGGTCCGGGTTCGAGATGATGATCATCTGGGTGTCGACGTCCATCCCGATGCCCTTGTCCAGCTTGACGGTGCCCTCGTCGGGGACGTTCAGCAGCTTCTGGAGCAGGTCGGCGTGCTGGGCGGCGTCCTCGACCACGGTGAGCAGGCCGTTGCCCTGCGAGAGGACGCCGTCGTAGCTGAACGCCTGGGGGTCCTTCCTGCCCCGCGAATCCAGCTCCTGGAGCATCCCGGCCATCCACGAGCCGACCAGCCGCTCCTTGGGCGGGCCGTCGTCCTCGCTGTGGAGGACGCCGATTCCCTGGCCGACGTCGACGACGTAGTTCTTCACCCGGAGGTGTGCGGGGTCGGTCACCGCCGAGAACAGGTCCTCGACGCCCTCCCGGCGGTAGCGCTCCTCGAGCAGGTCGTGGGCCTCCCGCGAGAACGGGTCGAGCCGGCCGTCGACGTGGACGGGGATGTGGTCGTCGAGCTCCTCGTTGAGCCGGTCGACCAGGTTGGACCGCACCGGCTCGGGGAACACCGTCAGGGGGTGGGCCTGGACGGGCGACTCGTACCACTCGTCGTCGTCCACCTGCGCCGTCCCGTAGGTCATCCCGCCCGTGTGCTCGGTGCCCGAGACGTTCCACTCGACGGTGTACCGGCGGCCCTCGGGTGTCTTGGAGAACTCCCGGAGGCCGTTGACCAGGCACCGCTTCAGCTCGGACTTGCCCGTGGCGGTTGGGCCGTCGAGCCAGAGGATCTTCTCCTCCTTGCCCCGGCGCGCCGCGATCGAGCGCAGGTCGTCGACCAATCCGTTGAGCACGTCGGTGTTGCCCAGGATGGCGTGCTCGCCGTCGTTGTGGGGGTCGTCGAAGAACCGCCAGCGCTCGACCTCCTCGCCCTCCTCGACGACCGTCCTGGTGCCGGCGGCCTCGATGGCGGCCAGCAGGTACTTCGAGGCGTGGGCCGCCAGCGCGGGCTCCTCGAACAGCGCGTCGACGTACTCCGGCAGACTCATCGGGGGCTGGTAGGTCTCGGCGAGCGCGTCGTCCGCCGCCGCGATGTAGTCCCGGTCGGCGGTCATCTCAGTCTTCCATCTCCGTCTTGGCGACCTCCGCGCCGGCGAACTCCAGCACCTCCCTGGCGCCCTCCCGGGAGTAGCCCTGGTCGACCAGCGCGTCGATCCACGCCGAGCGCTCGTCGTCGTCGGTCTCGCCGCTGGACACCAGCGCCGAGAAGTTGATGTTGTGCTTCTTGTCCTCCCAGAGCTTGCGCTCCA
>CAYWNQ010000082.1:0-9287 GCA_964459695.1 uncultured Halobacteriales archaeon
TGTTCTCCTCGTACCAGTCGCCGATGCGCAGCCGGATCTTCGAGAGGTGCTGGGTCGTGCCGCCGGCGAACGGCCCCGCGTCGATGGTGACGAAGTCCTCGCTGGCCTGGTTCTCCCGGAAGCCGGACTTGAAGCCCATGTACAGCGGCGCGTCGTCGGGCACCGGCTCGTCGTCGGGGATGCCCTCGACGTCCTGGTGGTCGGCGGGGAGGCCGGTGCCGACGAAGCCGGTGCGGCGCTCGCGCCGCGAGAACACGCCCGCCACGTCGGCGTCCATCTCGCGGCCGTTGGCCGTCTCGCGCTCGCCGAGCAGCGCCTGCTCGGCCTCCAGCACCACCGACGCGTGGTCGCTGGCGAGGTGGACGACGGCGTCGGGGTCGTCGAGTTCGGGCTCCTCGAACGGCGCCAGCGCCTCCGGTTCGGGGAGGTCGACGCCCTCGGGGACGGCGGCGCCGACGCGCTGGAAGTAGTACGGCGAGTAGCCGACGGTGAACAGCAGCCCCTCGTGGTCCCAGGCGTAGGCGCGCTCAAGGCTCCGGAGGGCGGTCTCGACCTGCTCGCGCTCGCCGGCGGTGGGGCCGTCGCCCGCGTAGTCCAGCAGCGCCGCGACGTGGTGGCGGGCGTTGCGGACGTTGCCGGCGTCGTCGGTCGGCAGCGCCGCGTTCCAGGCGTGCTGGCGGTGGGGCAGCGTCGAGAGGTCGGCGACGCCCTCGGGCACGTCGGGACCGCCGTCGTCGAAGCGGTCGACACACGCCGACAGGGCGCTGGCGCCGCCGATGGCGACGGCGGCCTTCATGAACTGTCGGCGGTCGTGGTCGGTGCGTGGCGAGACCATCAGTTTCGGGCTCCGTTGGGGTCTCAGCGGGAAAGCTCCGTCGTCCCGGTCGAAAGCATCGCGGTCTCGTAGCCGGCGTGGCGTGCGACCTGCGAGGGGGTGGTCACCTCGAGCGCCACGTCGTCGCCTTCGCGGACGTCGACGGCGGCGCCGTAGTGGTACGACAGCTCCGGGTCCAGCGTGGGCGCGAGCGCCCCGTCGAACACCGTCTCGCCGTCGCGGGCGACGGTGGCCGACAGCCCCATCATCGGCACCTGCATCCGGTTGTACCGCGTCCGGGCCGACACCGCCAGGTAGCCCCCACCCTCGCCGGCGCCGGCGGGCGGGTCGTCCAGCGCCCGGCCGACGAACGCGACGTCGTCGAGGCCGCCCTCGCCCAGGGGGCTCCCGGGCAGCGCGTCGGGGGCGACGTTGTTGGGCAGCATCTCCATGTCCATCGGCGAGACCGCGCCCGGGTCGCCGGCGTCCTCGACGCTGGTGAACGTCAAATCGTCCAGATCCGACGCGGCGAACGACCACGCGATCTCGGTGCTGTCGGGGTCGGCCAGCCGGTCGCGGAACGAGCCCGTCAGCCGCGAGGACACGCCGTCGACGCCGACGGTGACGGCGTAGTCGCCGTCGCCCGCGAGGCCGAAGTTCTTCCCGTAGTGAAAGCCCATCCGCTGGGACAGCATCGGGTAGACGACCTCCTGGGCCACCAGCTCGCCGCCGGTCCGGATGGTGGCGGTCAGGCTCGCCTGCGGGAGCACGGTCCCCGTCTCGGCGTCCCAGACGACGCACATCAGGTGGACGTCGTCGGCGTCGCGCACCCCGGTGAGGCTGGCGTCGGTGCCGGAGACCTGCCAGAACCGGTGGGGCACCGTGTAGGTCAGCCCGAACCGGTAGGCCCCCGCCTCGCCCGTGCCGGCCATCGCCATCCCGTCGACGTGGCCCGGCCGGTAGATGGCCGCGGGCGGGTCGTCGACGGTCGCGGGGCCGGCCTCGTCGCCGAGGCCCAGCGCCGAGCAGCCGGCCAGCGTCGTCGCCGTGGTGGCCGCGGCGGCCCCGACGAAGCTCCGTCGTCGCATGTATCGGTGTCCTCCGGACCGGCCCGGAAAACGCGTTCTGGTTCGTCCGTCGAAAGGGGCGCACGTTCGTGGGATTGCGGCGCTCGATCACCTCCGACCGTGACCACCCTCAGCTCGACCGTCGGGATGCTCGATCCACACTCAGCCACCGCCGACCGCCACCCGTGCTTGAGCCGATCGTACCGCCAGGAAAGCCCCCGCCCGACGAGCGAGGCGACGCAAGGAGCGCAGCGAGCGGGCGGCGCGACTGGCGAGGCCGACCGGAGGGAGACCTCGGTTCAGCCGAGCGGCGAAGCCGCGAGGCGAGGAAGCGCCGCCGAACGCGCGAGCGGCGAGCGACGGGTGGCGCGACTGGCGAGGCCGACCGGAGGGAGACCTCGGTTCAGCCGAGCGGCGAAGCCGCGAGGCGAGGAAGCGCCGCCGAACGCGCGAGCGGCGAGCGACGGGTGGCGCGACTGGCGAGGCCGACCGGAGGGAGGCCTCGAGAAAGCCGAGCGGCGAAGCCGCGAGGCGAGCGAGCGCCACCGAACGAGCGAGTAGCGAGGGACCGGAGGGAACCGCGAGCACGCGACCCGCGAGCGCACCGACTCCAGCGCTCGGGGTTCCGGGCGGTCCTCCGGGCTCAAGCCCGACGTACGGTCCAGTGGGGCTCTCGAGGGGAAAGCGGGAGAAACCACTCCGAACGGAAGCCTCCGACTCACTCGGCGAGCAGGGCGTCCACCAGCCGCGTGAACCGGTCGACCAGCCGCTCGCCGACGGTCGGGTCGGCCCGGTCGAGCAGTGCCACCGTCGCCGCCGGGTCCGCGAGCGCCAGCTCCACGCGCCCGGCCGGCGTCCGGCGGCGCTCGACGACGCCCACCGCGACCAGCCGCTCGACGTGGTGGGCCAGCGTGCTCCGGGCGATGCCGACCGCCTCGGCCACCGCTGCCGGCTGCCTGGGACCCTCCTCGGCGAGGACGACCGCAACGACGGCGGCTGTCTCGCGCCGCAGCGCCGCCATCGCGCGGCGCTCGGCTGCGTCGAACGACGGCGGGTAGTAGTGGGTCCGCCCGAAGTGCTCGCCGGTGACGACCTCGTCGGTGCCCGTGAGCCGCCGGAGGTGGTACTGGACCTGCCCGGGCGCCAGGTCGAGCACGCGCACGAGTTCGCTGAAGTGGACGCCCGGGTCGGCGCGGATCCGCCCGGCGATGCGCTCGCGGGTGTCACTCATCGGCACCGACCTCCCCGGTGGACCGGGCGCGTCGCGCGACCAGGACGGCGGCGACCACCAGCGCCGCCATCAGGACGTCCAGGCCGTGCTCGAGCAGGTGGTGCGTCTGCGTGGCGAGGTCGCCCCACATCGCGAGCGCCCCCACGAGCGTCCGGGCAAGCAGCGTCGCCAGCGCGAGCGTGACCAGCAGGTACGGCCACGAGCGCCGCCGCTCCAGGGCCGCCAGCGCCAGGCCCAGGATGACGGCGCCGCCGAGGCCGGCCAGCGCGACGGTGACCGGTAGCAGGAGGTCGGTCATCCACGGTCACCTCGCTCTCGGGACTCGCCGGGCATATCAGCCTCGGTTCCGGCGGGCCAGCGCGAGCGCGCCCACGAGCGCCGCGAGCGCCGCCAGCGCGCCGAACCCCGGGCCCGAGCCACCCGTCGGGCTCGTCGAGGCCGACGGCGTCGGCGTGGCGGTCGCCGGCTGGGTGGGTGTCGCGGTCCCCTCGGGAGTGATCACCACCGGCTCGGTCGGCGTGGCGTCGGTGGCGTCGGTCCGGACCACGCCGAACCGGCTCCCGACCGGCTCGCCGCCGGCGGTCACCGGGCCGTCGGCGGTCCGCAGCGTCGCCCACAGCGCGAACGACGCCGGGCGGCGCTCGTAGAACCCGGGATCGAGCCCGACCGTGACGTTCCGGTGGGTGCCCGCCGACAGCGACCGGCTGCCGACGGCCTCGCCCGGGCCGTCGCCCGTCGCGTTGCGGAGGACGACCGCGCCGTCGGCGGGCAGCCTGACCTCGGCGACCGTGACGTTCGGCGTGGCGGTCTCCTGGGGCGAAAAGCCCGCCGCCAGCACGAGGGCGGTCGGCCCCCGTTCGACCCGGATCCGCTCGCGGACCGGCGACCCGAACGACGAGATCGGCTCGTCCTCGGCGGGCTCGAAGTTACCGTCCCCGTCGGGGTGGTGGAGCACGACCCACATCGGCCCCGGCTCCCAGTCGTCGGTCCGGAACGCCACGCGCTCGCCGGCGACGAACTCGGCGGGCACCTTCGTCCAGCCCAGCGGCTCGCCGGGCTCGCCGGCGTCGTCGGCCCGGACCGCCAGCCACGCGGGCACCGCGGCGAACGCCGTCTCGACGACCACCGCCCCGTCGCCGGTGACCTGGGCGTCGGCGGCGACGTGGTTGACGTGGGCCGCGGCGGGGACGACGGCGACGACCAGCAGGGCGGCGACCGCCACCGTGGCCGCCGGAGGACCGGGGAAGCTCACGCCGTGAAGCTCATGGGGTCCATCTGGATAAAGGCCCGCTCGTAGCCCACGTGGCGGGCGGTCTGGGGCGGCGTGTCGACCGAAAGCGTCACCGAATCACCCGACTGGACGTCGACGGCGGCACTGTAGTGGTAGTACAGCTCAGGGTCGAGCGTCCGCCGGAGGGGCCCGTCGTAGACGGTCTCGCCGCCGCGCTCGACCGTGGCCGACAGCGCCATCGCCGGCAGCACGATGCGGGTGTACGGCGTCCGGGCCGACACCGCGAGGTAGCCCGCACCGTCGCCGGCGCCCGCCGGCGGCTCGTCCAGCCGGGTCGAGACGAACGTCGCGTCGTCGCTGGTCGTGGTCGCCAGCACCTCGCCCGGGAGCGCCGCCTCGGTCGGCGCGTACGCCTGTGGAACCATCCCCATCTCCATGGGCCTGAGCGCGCCGCGCTGGCCGTACTCCTGGATGGGCTCGGCGGTGATGCGCTCGCGCTGCTCGGGCGTGAACGCGAACTCGATGTCGGCCGCCGCGCCGCCGTCGAACCGCCCGGCGAACGCGCCGGTCGTCCGGCCGGCGGGCTCGCCGACGTCCAGGGCGGCCACGTAGCTGCCGTCGCCGGACAGCTCGAAGTTCCGGCCGTAGTGAAAGCCCATCCGCTGGGACAGCATCGGGTAGACGACCTCCTGGGAGACGAGCTGCTCGTCGCCCTTCGTGATCTGCACCGTGACGCCGGCCTCGGGCAGGACGGTCCCGGTCTCTGCGTCCCACACCTGGGCCATCAGGTGGACGTCGCCGGCCCTCGGCGTCTTGCGCGTCTCGGCCCCGCTCAGCTGCCAGAAGGCGTGGGGCACGGCGTACATCAGCGCCAGCCCGTACGGCCCGGCGGTCGTCGTGCCCTGCATCGCCATCGTCTCCCGGAACCGCTGGACGTAGACCCCGTCCGGGAGCGACCGGTCCGTGCCGGTCGGGCTGGGCGACGGCGTCGCAGTCGCGTCTGCCGGCGTCGAGCCCGAGTCGCCCGTACAGCCGGCCAGGCCCAGCGACGTGCCCGCGCCCGCCAGCGCGAGGAAATGGCGGCGGTCCATCGTGCCCATCTACGATTTCGCACTGATAGGGGTTCTGGTGGGTGCGTCGAAGAAGGGACACGGATTTGGCGCCCGGGGCGAACGTGTCGCCAATGGGTCCGGGCGCACGGCGCTGGCTCGTCGTCGCGGTGGCGCTGGCCGCTGCACTGGCTGGCTGCTCGGCGGCGGTGCCGTTCGTGGGCGAGGACGACGGCCTCTCGGTCCGGTGGACCAGCGACACCGGAACGACCGTCGAGGGGAACCACCACGCCATCGCCGCCGGCCGCGTCGACGGCGAGGCCGTCGTCCTGGTCCCGCTGGGCGGCAGCCCCGGCGGCCACGGCCACGCCGGCCAGGGAGTGACGCCCCACGCCCACGCGGGCTGCGAGCTGGTGGCACTGGACGGGGCGGGCGACGTCCGGTGGCGGAAGGGCGTCGCGGCGGGCAACTGCACCATCCACGCCGTCGCCGACCCGACGCTGGCCGACGCGACCGGCGACGGGCGCCCGGAGGCGCTGGCGGCCAGCACCGACCGGGAGCTGGTGGCCTACGCGCCGCTGTCGGGCGACCGGCTCTACGGCGTCGGCCTGACCGGCTATGGCTACGCGAAGCCGGTCGTCGCGGACGTCGTCGGCGACGACCGCCCCGAGATGGTCGCGCTGGACGTCCGCGGTACGGCGACCCTCGTCGGGGCCGACGGCGAGCCCCGGTGGCGCCGCCCGCTGGGGGCCATCTCCTGGGCGCCGCCGGCGGTGCTTTCGACCGCCGACGGCACGACCCGGGTCGTCGTCGGCCTCGGCGACGGCCGGGTCGTGGGGCTCGGCCCCGGCGGGAGCGTCGCCTGGAACCGCAGCGTCGCCGGCGGCGTGACCTGGGCGACCACCGGCGACGTGGACGGCGACGGGCGGCGGGAGTACGTCGGCTCGACGTTCGACGGGGGAGTGGTCGCCCTCGACGCCGACGGGCAGGTGCTCTGGCGCCGGGCCCTGGGCCGGCTGGCCGCCGTCGGCGGCGTCGCCGACGGTGACGGCGACGGCGACGCAGAGGTGTACGTCACCGACCGGGCCGGCCACCTCCGGGCGCTGGCCGGCGCCACCGGTGCCACCGAGTGGAACCGGTCGCTGACCCGCGGCTCGCCCCAGATGACCCCGCCGCCGTCGGTGGGCGACCTCGACGGCGACGGCGACCCGGAGCTGGTCGCGGCCACCAACGCCGGCGAGGTCACCGTCCGCGCCCCGGCCAACGGCACGGTCCTGGCGACCTACGACCGGGACGCGCTGCTGTACACGCACGCGACGCTTTCGGACACCGACGGCGACGGCGCGGCGGAGATGTTCGTCCCGTACGGGGACGGGCGGGCGGTCTCGCTCTCTTACAGGTCGAGCTCGGCGTCCTCGTAGAGCTCGTCGAAGTCGACCTCCTCGTCGCCCTCGTGGCGCTCGAGTTCGCGCTCGACCTCCCGACGGCGGCGCTGGTGTTGCTTCACACGACCCTTCCGCTCCCGGCCACGCTTCGTGTCGGGCATGGCTACATGTGAGCATGTACCACGAGCCACATAGGGCTACCGGTGGTGACGGCTCGGGACCGGTCGGCCGTCGGTGGCCCTGCCGGCCGGCTCAGGCCGCCGAGGCGTCCCGGAGCGCCGGCGGCGGCCCGCCCTCCAGGGCGTCCCGGTCGTGGGGGGCGGTGAAGTCCAGGTCGGGGCCGACGGGCACGATGCCGCCGGGGTTCAGGTCGGTGTGGGTGGTGTAGTAGTGCTCGGTGACGTGGTCCATCCGGACCGTCTCGGCCACGCCGGGCGTCTGGTAGAGGTCCCGCAGGTACGGCCAGAGGTGGTCGTACTGGTGGACGTACTGGCGGTTGCACATGAAGTGGGTGTGGTAGACGTGGTCGAACCGGACCAGTGTCGGGAACAGCCGGAGATCCGCGAGCGTCAGCCGGTCGCCGGCGAGGTAGCGCCGGTCGGCGAGCACGTCGTCCCAGCGGTCCAGCGCGGCGAAGACGTCGCCGACGGCCTCGTCGTAGGCGGCCTGCGACCCGGCGAACCCCGCGCGGTAGACGCCGTTGTTGATGGGGTCGTAGATGTCCTCGACGATGCGGTCGATCTCGTCGCGCCGGCCCTCGGGGTAGAGGTCGACGTCCCGGTCGGCGCGGGCGTCGAACGCGGTCGCGAGCATCTCCATCACCTCGATGGACTCGTTGTTCACGATGGTCCCGCGCTCGCGGTCCCACAGCACCGGCACGGTGACCCGGCCCGTGTAGTCGGGGTCGGCGTCGAGGTAGACCTCCCGGAGGTAGTCGTGACCCCCGACGGTGTCGGGCGTGCAGCCGTCCTTCCCGGGCGTGAACTGCCAGCCGCCCTCGTCGCGGTACGGGTCGACGACGTCCATGGTGACCACGTCGGTCAGGCCGGCCAGCCGCCGGACAAGCGACGCTCCGTGGGCCCACGGGCACGCCCGGGAGATGTAGAGGTGGTACCGGCCGGGCTCGGCGGGGAACGTCGCGTCGGGGTCGGCCCGGACGGCGTCCCGGAACGACGTCTCCTGGCGCTCGAACTCGCCGTGGTCGTTGGTCGTCTCGTAGTCCGTGCGCCAGTCGCCGTCGACGAAGACGTTGACCATCGGGTGGTGCTACGGTCGTGAGCGTTGATATGCTCGGCGGCAGCGGAGAGGCGCGACGGGACGGCGTCGAGGGGTCGTGTTCGCCGTCAGTTCGACCCGGATTTCGCTGGTCCGTTACCGCGGACCGCTACGCGCCCTTGAACCGAGGAGTATCGCCGGAAAGCCCCCGCCCGCGGCGACCGATCACCCGGCTACCTCAGGTCGGCTGACCGACCGGACGTCCGAAGTCGGCCCGCCTACTCGCTCGCGTAGCTGCGGGGCAGCCCCAGCGTGTGCTCGGCGATGTGGTTGCGCATCATCTCCGTCGAGCCGGGTGCGACCTTCCCGAGCCGCGAGCCCTTCCACATCTCGACGACGCTGTACTCCCGGGAGAACCCGTTGCCGCCGTGGGTCTGCAGCGCGACGTCGGTGGCGTCGTGGCCGGCCTCGGTGGCCCGGAGCTTCGCCATGTTGGCCACCTCGGCGGTGCGCTTGGGGTCGGTGCTGTTGTCGACCATCCAGGCCGCCTTCCGGAGCAGCAGCCGGGCGGCCTCGAGCCGGGACCACTCCTCGGCGATGGGGTGCTGGACGGCCTGGTGGGCGCCGATGGGCTCGTCGAACACCTCGCGCTCGCTGGCGTAGTCGATGGCGCGGTTCAGCGCGCACTTGCCGACACCGACGGCGCCGGCGGCGCCCAGCAGCCGCTCGGGGTTGACCGTGTCGAACAGCTGGTAGAGGCCCATGCCCTGGGTCCCGACGACGTCGTCCTCGTGGGCGCGGTAGCCGTCGATGGAGACCTCGAACTGCCGCTCGGGCGTGGGGATGCCGACGTCGAGCTGGCGGGTCTCGATGGCCGGGTCGGCGGGGTCGACCAGGAACAGCGTGACGCCCTGGGTGCGCTTTGGGACCTCGTCCTTGGGGGTGGTGCGGGCGGCGAGCAGCATCCGGTCGGCGCGCTCGACGCCGCTGATCCACTGCTTGGTGCCGTCGACGACGAACTCCTCGCCGTCGGCCTCGGCGAACGTGTCCATGTTCGGGGCGTTGTGGCCCGCGTCGGGCTCGGTCAGCGCCATGCAGAAGTTGACGTCGCCGCTGCAGATGCCCGGCAGCCACGCCTCCTTCTGGGCCTCGCTGCCGTTCTCGACCAGCGTGATGCCGCCGAAGCAGACGTTGACCACGAACATCATCTCGGCGCCCATGCAGCCGTTGGCACACAGCTCCTCGACGATGGCCGACAGCTCCCAGAACCCCATCCCCTCGCCGCCGTACTCCGT
>CAYWNQ010000083.1:0-9235 GCA_964459695.1 uncultured Halobacteriales archaeon
AATCCTAGCCGTCGAGCGGGCCGGGCCGTCCGGACGGTGGAGCCGGTCCAGCGCGAGCATCCTGTCGAGAACACTCCTCCGGTCCACAATGCACCGACGCACCACCGCTCGGGCCGGGATGACGGAAATCTCCGAAACGGCCGGCGTCTCTCCCGATAGATATATCAGCCGAGTGTCCTTACGCATCGCCTACCGATGTGGGGGTGGAAGACGCTGGAGCGGGTGGTCGTGGTCCTCGTGGTGGGGTTCGTCGGCGCGATGGTCCTCGGCCAGGTGCTGGGCCAGCCGGTGCTGCTGGGCTACGTCACCTCGAACAGCATGGCGCCGGCGCTGTCCGCCGGCGACGGGTTCGTCGCGGTGCCGCCCGCGCTCGCGGGCCCCGTCACGGCGGGCGACGTCGTCACCTTCCGTGCCGAGGAGCTGAACGACGGCGGTCTGACGACCCACCGGGTGGTCGAGCGGACCGACCGCGGGTTCGTCACGAAGGGCGACGCCAACCCCTTCACCGACCAGGACGGCGACGAACCGCCGGTCAAGCGCGAGCAGGTCGTCGCCGTCGCCTGGCGGCCGGGCGGCCACCTCGTCGCGATACCGGGCGTCGGCACGGTGGTGGAGGGGACGCAGGCCGCGCTGGCGGGGACCCAGCGCTGGCTCGCCTCGGCGCTGAACACTCCGGCGCTGCTGGGGACGAACGGCCTGGCGTACATCGTGTTCGCCGTCTCGATGCTCTGGTACCTCTTCGAGGTCTACCGCGACCGGGGTCCGAGCCGCGACCGGTCGCGCTCGCGGTCGCGCCGGGACGGTGTCGACCCCCGGCTCGTCGTCGGCGGGATGGCCCTCGTGGTGGTCGGCGCCGCGACCGCCGCGATGGTGGTCCCCGCCGGGACCCAGAAGTTCGACGTCGTGAGCTCGGAGGTCGACGCGCCCGGCCCCCGCGTCATCGAGTCCGGCACCAGCGAGTCGTTCGCCTACCCCGTCGACAACGCCGGCGTCGTGCCGATCCACGCCGTCGTGGAGCCGGCCAGCGACGGCGTCGCCGTGGCCGACGGCCGGCAGTACGTACCGGGCCGCAGCGTCCGCGAGGCCACGGTGACGCTGTCGGCGCCGCCCGAGACCGGCTACTACCGCCGGTTCGTGGCCGAGCACCGCTACCTGGCGGTGCTCCCGCCGGCGCACCTCCGGACGATGCACGGGGTCCACCCGTGGCTGCCGGTGGTCGTCATCGACCTCCTGCTCGGCGGCGGGTTCTACCTCGGCGGGCGGGCCGTGGTCGGGACCGGGCGCATCCGCTCGCGCTCGCGGGACGCGCCCGGCGGGCTGGTCCACCGGCTCCGGAGGTGGGCGGCGTGAGGCTCGACCCATCGCACCGCGACCGGCTCGGTCGCGCGCTGCCCGTCCTGGTCGTGGTGGCGCTGCTGGTCGCTGGCGTCGGCGGCTGGCTCACCTACACCGCCTACGCCGACCCCGGCACGCGGACCGAGACCAGGACCGTCACGGAGTGGTCGACGACGCCGGCGGTCGAGCACTCGGCGGTGGTGAGCGAGGACAACGAGGTGTTCCCGGTCGGCGACCGGCTCTCGGACCGCCCGGTCTACTACACGCAGGTGATGCCGATGCTCGACGGCACCTACCGGTTCGGCTACGCCGCCGCGGGCGGTGGCGACGTCACCGCCCGGACCGAGCTGACGCTGGTCGTCCGCTCGGTCGCGGAGGGCGACGGCACCGGTGCCGGCACCGTCTACTGGTCGGTCACCGAGGGACTCGGGAGCGCCGAGCGGGCGTCGCTCGGTCCGGGCGGGACCCTCGACACGTCGTTCTCGCTCAACGCCTCCCGGCTCGCGGGGCGGCTGGAGCGGATCACCGAGAGCCTCGGGGGCACCTCCGGCCAGGTCGAGGTGGCGGTGCGCGCCCGGACCAGGGTCGAGGGGACCGTCGACGGCAGCGAGGTGTCCCGGACGGTCACGACCGACGTCCCGATGGACGTGAGCGCGTCGACCTACAGCATCGGGCCCGCACCCGGCGGGCAGCCCTTCAGCCGGACGCGGGAGGTCCAGGTCGAACGCAGCTACGGCCCGCTGTGGACCGTCGGCGGCCCGCTGCTGCTGGTCGTCGGCCTCCTCGCCGCGGTGGGCCTGGGGGTGGCCGCCCGTTCCGGCCGGTTCGACCTGACCGACCGCGAACGTGCGCTGCTCGCCCACGACCGGGCCCGCAGCCAGTTCGACGAGTGGGTGACGACCGGTCGCGTCCCCGACGACGCCCTGGCCGGCGCGACCGTCCCCGTCGACTCGCTGGAGGGGCTGGTCGACGTGGCCATCGACACGAACGAGCGCGTCGTCGAGGACCCCGACCGCGGGCGCTACTACGTGCTCGCCGGGACGACGACCTACAGCTACGAGCCGCCGGCCGCCGTGGTACCGGCGGTCGAGGCGGCGGCCGGCACTGGACCGCCAGCGGCGTCGGGCGGGGCGGATGTCGACGACGGATCGGACGCCGACGAGGGCGGGGACGCCGCGTCGACCGAGGGGGCCGACGACGAGTCGTAGGCCGGGGGGTCCGGCTCGCACAGCAGTGTCCGATACGCCGGGCATAAACGTCCCGTCCACTGCTTGCAGCAGAGCTTTGCCGCCCCGTTCGGTACGTCCTCGCATGTCACGGTACTCCGACGAGTCCCGCGGCCACCGGCTCGACCCGGACAGCTTCGCCGGCGGCTACTTCCGCAACGCGGTCTACCGCCACTGGGACCCCTACGAGGACATCGCCGAGGCCGACCTGGAGGTCGACCGCGAGCGCCTGCTGGAGTACGACCGCGGCGAGGAGGCGTTCGACAACTTCCGGCGGCTGATCGCCCTGTTCGGCGCCGGCGAGGAGGCCGTCACCGAGGACCTCGCGCCGCTGGCGCTGGCGGTCGACGACGTCGACGACCAGCTGTTCCTGTCGAGCCAGATCTACGAGGAGGCCAAGCACACCCAGTTCTTCGACCGCTACTGGCGCACGGTGCTGGACCCCATCGCCGAGGAGCGGGGCTTCGAGGTGACCGCCCCGACCGACCCGCGGTACTTCGGCGAGCACTACCACGCGCTGTTCGACAAGACCGAGGACGCGATGCACCGGCTGCTCGAGGAGGACACGCCCCGCACACGCGCGGAGGCCATCTGTCACTACCACCTCGTGGTCGAGTCGGTGCTGGCCCAGACCGGCTACTACAGCATCCAGTCGATGTACTCCGACGGCGGCAGCGACGAGCTCGCGCTGGTGGAGACGCCGGACCTGCCGGGCCTCGTGGGCGGCATCACCCGCATCCGCAGCGACGAGGGCCGCCACGTCGGCTGGGGGATGCAGAAGACCCGCGAGCTGGTCCAGGAGGAGGGCGTCGACCCGGCGGTGGTCCAGGAGGTGCTCTCGGACCTGACGCCACACGTCGCCGGCATCATCGAGGAGTCCAACGACGCCGAGATGACCGACCCGGTGCCGCTGGTGGAGTACTCCCGCGAGAAGCTCACCCGCCGCATCGAGATCATCACCGACGACGACGCCCAGGTGCCGCCGGTCGAGGAGCTCGTGGCGGTCGAGGGCGCTCCGGACCCGACGACGGTGTGACTGCGGGCCGAGCCGTCCCGTTCGGAATCATCTCACAGCGGGACAGCGCGGAAGCCCATCCCTTTAGGGGTGGGAGGAAGCGCGTAAACGTCGTGAGGCGACCCACCGACGATGTCACGGCCGACTCCTCCATGCTGGCCCAGAATATATAAACAAGACGTTCGTATGTGAATCCACGATGGAGGTCAAACGCACCGTCCCCGTCAAACTCGGCGTGCCCGAGGAGCGGCGCGACGACCTCCATCAGACCATCCAGCAGTTCAACACCGCCGCCAACTACACCATCGACCACGGCAGAGACGAGGACGGCGACCTGATTCTCAACAAGTCCACCATCCACGACGAAGTGTACCACGACCTTCGGGACGAAACCGACCTGCCCGCAAACCTCGTGGTACGCGCCTACTCGAAAGCCGTCGAAGCGATGAAGTCCACGGTCGCTGACTGGGAGAACGGCAACAGCCGTCCGCTCCCGTCGTTCGATGAACCGTCTGCTGTCTACGACAAGCGTACCCTGACCATCAAGGACGAGTACGCCACGCTCTCGACGGTCAACGGGCGCGTCGAAGCCGACTTCGTGCGTGGTGAGTACCAGCGGTCGTACCTCGAAGACGACGACTACGAGAAACGGATGGGGACGCTCCACTATCGTCCCGACGAGGATGCGTTCTACCTCCACGTCGTCATCCAAAAAGAGGTCGAACAACGCGGCGGCGACCGCGTGCTTGGTGTGGATTTGAACTTGAAGAACGTCGCCGTGACCAGTACGGGACGGTTCTTCGACGGCGGCGAACTGCTGTGGGGGCAGAACCACTACTTCCGCGTGAGGCGAAGCCTTCAGGACAAAGGCACCCGTTCCGCTCGGCAGGCGTTACGGCGACTGTCGGGACGGGAAACCCGCTTCGTCCTGAACCGCCTGCACAACATCTCTCGCGGAATCGTGGAAGAAGCCCTGCGACACGACTGCGCGTACATCGCCGTCGAAGACCTGACTCACATTAGCGAGCGGATGGATGCCCACGACGACCGCCTGAAGCGGCAGATGCACAACTGGGCGTTCCGCGAACTCCAAGAGCAAATCGAGTATAAGTCCGCAGAGTACGGCATCCGAGTCGAGCCAGTCAACCCTGCCTTTTCGTCGCAGACCTGCTCTAAGTGCGGCCACCAGTCCAGCACGAACCGCGACAGCGAGACGGGCTGGTTCGCGTGCAACGAGTGTGGGTACGAGGTGGACGGCGACTACAACGCGGCGAAAAACGTCGGTCTACGGCTGTTAGCTTTACCATCGGGCAAACGTCCCGATGGGTTGGGCAACGGTCAGCTTGCCCTCAAGTCGGGGACGTTGAACGTGAGCGACGTGTCCAGCGTCCACTCCAGTTTGGAGTTTGAACGGGAGTCCACCGACAAGCCCACCGCTTCAGCGGTGGGTAGCTGACTCACCGGGGTACGACCAGGGCCGTTCCCGCTCGTACAGCGCGGCCACGGACAGCAGCTCGCGCTCGCCGAACCGCTCGCCCACCAGCTGGAGCCCGACCGGCAGCCCGTCGACGGTGCCGGCGGGGACGTGGACCACGGGGTGGCCGGTCATGTTGAACGGCCAGGTCAGCGTCCAGTCCATGGGGAGCCCGGCCGTCGGCTCGCCGTCGATCTCGGTGGGCAGGGGCTCGTCGTGGGTCAGCGGCGGCGTGGCGAGGGTGGGCACCGCCAGCAGGTCGTGGTCGGCCAGCACGTCCCGGACGGCGTCGTACAGCGCCGTCCGGGCGCGGTCGGCCTCGGCGACCGCCAGCGCGTCGTGGCCCCGGGCCATCCCGAGTGTGTTGGTCAGTGAGTCGGCGACGTCGTCGGCCTCGTACAGGTCCACGCCGTGCTCGTCGGCGATGGCGTCTGCGACGGTGCCGAAGAACACGGCGGCCTGCTGGCCGTACCGGTGGGCCAGGTCGGGCTTGGCCGGGCCGCCGACCGTCACCTCCGCGACGGTGGCGCCGGCGTCGGCCAGCGCGCCGACGGCCTCCCGGCAGGTCTCCCGCACCGACGGCTCGACGGGGAAGTCGTCGAGGTCCGGCGAGAATGCGACCGAGAGGTCGCCGGCGTCGGCGGGCGCGACGTCGGCGTACTCGTCGGCGGGCACGCTGTTGGGGTCCCGGTCGTCGCGGCCGGCCATCACGTCGAGCAGCAGCGCGACGTCCGCGACCGACCGGGCCATCGGCCCGAGCACGCCGTACGGCGTCATGCCGACGAACGCGTCGGGGCGAGCGTCCCGGGGCACCAGCCCGAAGGTGGGCTTGACCGAGACGACGCCACAGCAGGCCGCGGGATTGCGCAGCGAGCCGCCGACGTCGCTGCCGGTGGCCAGCGGCACGACGCCCTCGGCCAGCGCGGCGGCGGAGCCGCCCGACGAGCCGCCGGCGTTGCGGTCGAGGTCGAACGGCGTGGCGGTCGGGCCGACCAGCTCGTTGTCGGTCCGGACGGTGTGGCCGAGCTCGGGGGTGTTGGTCGTGCCGACGACCACCGCACCGGCGGCCTCGAGGCGCTCGACGGCGACCGTCGTCCGGTCGGCGACGACGTCGGCCAATGGGGCGGCGCCGCGGGTGTGGGCGACGCCGGCCTTGGTGTAACCGAGGTCCTTGATCGCCACCGGGACGCCGTGGAGCGGCCCCGCGAGCTCGCCGCGGTCGGCGGCGTCGGCCAGCTCGACGGCCCGCTCGCGGGCCGCGTCGGCCAGGACGGTCACGAAGGCGTTGGTCTCGCCGTCGGCGATGGCCTCGAGCGTCCGGTCGACGAGGTCGACCGGCGAGGCGTCGCCGTCCCTGACCGCCCTGGCGGTGGCCGTCGCCGACCGGAAGTCGTTCGTCATGGCCGGTGCTGGCGGCCACGCCGCCAAAGCCGTTTCCCCGGCTCAGTCGTCGGCGAGCTCGCCCTCGACCGGCCCGCCGGCGTGGCCCTCGTGGCGCCGGGCGACCTGCCGGAGCTCCGGGGCCATTGCCGGCACCTCGTCGGACTCGACCGCACCCTCGGCGTCGATCTCGTCGAGCGACCGCGGGAACGCCCGGAGGTCGTAGTGGACGGCGATGCCGGCCTTCGCGCCCTCGCCCATCGCGACCGGGATCTGGTTGTGCCCCGGCGTCACGTCGCCCACTGCGTACACGCCGTCCGCGGTGGTCCGGCCGTGGTCGTCGACGGCGACGGTGCCGTCGTCGGCGAGCTCACACCCCAGCGCCTCGGCGAGGTCGGTGTTGTAGTGGCTGCCGTACATCGGGAAGCCCCCGCGGTACTCGCGGCGAGTCCCGTCGGCGAAGACGAAGGCCTCCAGCCAGCCGTCGTCGGCGTTCTCGACGGACTCGACGTCCTCGTGGATGACGTCGACCGGGTGGGCCGCGAGCTGGCGGGCCGTGTCGTCGTCCCAGGTGGGCTCGGCGCCGCGGGTCAGCAGGTCGACGTCGCCGGTGAAGTTCAGCATGATCATCGCGACGGTCGCCGCCGAGGCGTCGTGGCCCATCACGTACACCGGCTCGTCGACGAACATGTACGCGTCGCAGTGCAGGCAGTAGTGCAGCCCGCGGCCGGTCCGGGGCAGCGGGGGGTCGGGCCTGGCGTCGGCGAAGCCGGTCGCCAGCACGACCCGCTCGGCGAGGACGTCGCCCTCGCCGGTCGCCAGCAGGACGCCGTCGTCGGTGGGGGCGGCGTCGACGACGGCGTCGCGCCGGAGGTCGGCGCCGTAGGCCTCCACCTGCTCGACGGCGGTCGCCAGGAACGCCGGCCCGGAGACGTCCTCGGTCACCCCGAGGACGTTGTGGGTGTCCTGCATCATCGCCGCGCGGCCGCCGCCGCGGTCCACGACCACCGTGTCGTGGCCGAGCCGCGTGGCGTACAGCGCCGCCGTCAGCCCCGCCGGCCCGCCGCCCACGACCGCCACCTCGTACTCGTCGGTCATCGTGAGGACGTAGGTCCGGACCGCTTGTAAGTTGTCGGTGTGCCGGCGATAGCCGCCGCGCACTCGGGGTATGGCACCGGGTCCCACACTGAATGGCAGAAACTATACGTTCCCAACCCGTACCAATAGTCGACCAGGGAACTGTCCGGGGCGCGGCCCCGTGTGGTTCAGGGCCAACAATGAGCAGCCACGTATACAGACTCCACTCGACGCTCGAACTGCCCCTCGAGGACGTCCACGAGTTCTTCGAGGACCCGGACCTGCCGGCCGGGATCGCAGACATCGAGATCACACGCCGGAACAACACGCTCATCGTCAGCGCCGTCGCCACCGAGGAGGACGAGATCAGCAAGTACACGCCGACCGCGCAGCTGAAGGCGTCCATCTCGGAGAACCGGTTGTACGAGACCGAGGAGGGGTGGGCCGAGGAGCCGCCCGAGCAGACCGGCCCCGCCGCCGTCGGGGGCGGCGGCGACGGCCCACAGTGGGGGAGCCTGGGCCAGCAGGAGGAAGAAGAGGAGATCAACTCGAAGCTCGTGGAGTACGCCTGCTTCAAGGGCGACCGCGAGACCGTGCTCCAGAACACCGCCCTCCAGTACCCCATGTTCGAGGTGCTCGTCGCCCTGGCCCGGACCTCGGACAAGGGCTCGCTGACCGCCATCGCCGCCGTCGACGACGACCTGGAGGCCCGGCGCATCGTCGACGGCGAGGAGCGCGCCGCGACCATCGAGATCGTCGAGGACCCCCGCGAGCGCGAGGACGAGCGCACCGTCAACTGGCGGGACAACGAGTTCATCTCCAGCTGAGCCGATTCCGGCGACCGTGGACGGCGCACCGACCGACACGCAGCCGGGGCTCCGTCCACCCGAGCCCCGCGACGGACCCGAAGCGCTCAACAGCGCCCGCCCACAACGCCTGCGCATGCCCAGCTACATGGCGCTGGTCGACGTGGTCGACCCGAACCCGCAGAACCTCCAGGAGCTGGCCTCGGTCTGGGGGACGCTGCGCAACGAGGTGCGGGAGCTCGACGCCGATATCGTCGAGACCCACGCCATCCTCGGCGCCTACGACTTCCTCGTGCTGTTCGAGGCCGCCGATCACGACGAGGCTTTCAGGGTCGCCATGGCCATCGAGCGCCACGGGCTGGACACCCAGACGATGGAGACCGTCCCCATCGAGGAGTTCGCGAGCATCGCCGAGGACGTCTGAGGTCCCTGGTTTCGCCTCCCCGGTGTCGCCGTATCCGCGGACACGTTTCAGCGGAGTCCCGTCCCATCGATACCGTCAGGACCCCCCGAGTGCTGGACAGCACGCTCGGACTTGACCCTAGGAGCACCGCCGGAAAGTCCCCGTCCGGTCGACCGAATTGCTTCGGAATTTACTGACGCTCACTGCAACCGCCACCGCAGACAGCACCTCGTGCTTGACCCGATCGTACCGCCGGAAAGCCCCCGCCCGCTCGACCGGTTGCGACGCTCGCGGCTCACGCCGTTCGCCGCTCGCGCGTGTGGAGGCGTTCGCTTCGCTCACGCCTCCCGCTCGCTGCGCTCCTCGCTCCCTCCGGTCGCGGGTCGCTTCGCTCCCCGCTCGGCATTCGGAGGCGCTCCCTGCGGTCGCGCCTCCCGCTCGCTGCGGTGCTTTCGTCGCCTCGTTCGTCGAGCGTGAGGTCGGGCCGCAGGCCCGACCTCTGCGTTCCGTCGCGGCTGC
>CAYWNQ010000084.1:0-9090 GCA_964459695.1 uncultured Halobacteriales archaeon
TGTCCCGGAGGATGGCCTCGACGGTGTGGGCGACGCCGGTCGCCGGCCCCCACTGGGTCGCGCCCTTGCGCTCGATGACGTCCATCGCCGAGGCCTGGAGCTCGTTCAGGATCGCCTCGCGCTCGTCGGCGGCGAAACTGGGGTCGGCGCCGTCGACCCGCACCTTCGAGAACACGGGCACCTGGGCGTCGCCGTGCTCGCCCAGGATGGTGGCGTCGACGTTTTTCACCGGCGCGTCGAACCGCTCGGCGAGCACGTACCGGAACCGGGCCGAGTCCAGCCGCCCGCCGAAGCCGATGACCGTCTCCCGGTCGCGGTCGCCGGTCTCGTAGAGGTGGCGGTTGAGGAGGTCGACGGGGTTCGAGGTGGTGACCGAGACGAAGTCGTCGTTGTGCTCGGCCAGCGACGAGCCGATGTCCTCCATGATGGGGGCGTTGTCCTCGGCGAGGTCGATGCGGGTCTGACCCGGCTGGCGCGGGACGCCGGCGGTGATGACCACCACGTCCGAGCCGGCGGTGTCCGCGTAGGTGCCCTGCCGGACGGTGGTGTTGGCGTCGTAGGCGACGCCGTGGTTCACGTCGGCGGCCTGGCCGACGGCCTCGTCCTCCTTGTCGGGGATGTCGACGAAGACGATCTCGTCGGCGACGTCCCGGAGCGCGAGGTTGTATCCCGCCGCGGCGCCGACCGTCCCGGCGGCGCCGATGACGCTGACCTTGGTCATGTGCGGACCTGGCTCGGCGCACCGATTAACGCTTGTGATTCGGGCGATTCGCCGGGCGTGGCTGGTGGTCAGGTGGATCTCGAAGCCGTCGCTGGACCGCGGCCGCCACCGCGGACCGCGACCCCACGCCTCCGACCGGACCGTGGGTCCCCGACCACCCGTATCGCTTTTGCGGGCGCCACCCGTCGAGCCGTCCACAGCGGATGGACCTGGACGCCGTCCCCGGCGTGGGGGCCAAGACCGTCGACCGACTGGAGGCCCTGGAGGCCCCCGAGCGCGCGCTCGCGGCGGGCGACGTCGCCACGCTCGCCACCGCCCCCGGCATCAGCGAGGCCCGGGCAGCCCGCATCGCCCGCGCGGCGCTGCGCCACGAGCACGGCGAGGACGGGTCGTTCTGCACCACCGACCGGGCCGCCGAGCTCCACCGGCGCGCGCTGGAGCTGCTCCAGGAGCGGGCCGTCACCGACCACGCCGCCCGCCGGCTGGAGACGTTCTACCCCTCGACCGCCGAGTCCCGCATCGACGAGGCCCGTTCCGTCGCCGAGCGGGCGCTGGAGCGCGAGCCCGACCCAGCGGTCCGCGACGCGCTCGCGGGCGTCGCGCCGCTCGCCGAGCCGACCGACGTCCGGGTGCGCGACCGGTGTCTGGCCACCGCCGACGCCAAGACCTACCAGCGGGCCAGCGAGGCCGTCCCGGAGCTCAGCGTCGAGCTGGTCGAGGACGCCCGCGACGTGGCCGAGCTCGCGCGGGGCTACGCCACGGTGGTCGTGCTCGACGGCCGGTTCGGCGGCATCGACGTCGAGGGCGACGTCCGCGTCGAGCCCGACGCGCTGGACGACCCCGTCGGTATCGTCCCCGAGCGGTCGCTCGCGTTCTTCGCGCGCAACCGCGACCGGCTGCTCGCCGCCGCCGAGGTCCACCGGGCGGCGGACCTGGAGCCGCCCTGCGACCTGGACGCGCTGTCGAGCGCCCTGGACCGGCTCGACGACGACGGCGGCGTCGCCGGCGACGAGGAGCTCGACCGCCTGGCGACCGCCGTCGACGACCTCGACGCTGCGGTGTCGATGGCCGAGAGCGTGGCCAACGACCGGCTCCGGGCGGCCATCCGGGAGCGCGACGTCACCATCGAGGGCGCCGACCTCCTGTCGCTGGTCGAGCAGGGCGCCGGCGTCGACGCGGTGCTGTCCCGGGAGCTGTCCGACGAGCACGAGGCGGCGGTCGCGGCGGCCCGCGAGCACCTCGTCGACGCCCTCGCGCTGGAGGGGACCGCCGACGTGGCCCGGCGGGCCTTCGCCGACGAGCCGTCGTTCCCCGTCGAGCGCGACGAGGCGGTCGTCACCCGGCTGCGCGAGGAGCTGACGGCGGCCCGGGACCGCCGGGCGACGCGGCTGAAGCGCGAGCTCGCCGCCGAGCTGGCCGACCGCCGCGGGGCCGCCGAGGCCCTCGTCGCCGACGCGCTGGAGCTCGACGTGGAGCTGGCCGTCGCGCGGTTCGCCGACGACTTCGACTGCACGATGCCGGCCTTCGGGGCGAGCGGGTTCGCCGTCGAGGGCGGCCGGTCGCCGCTGTTGGACGTCCCGTTCGACGAGGTCGAGCCCGTCGACTACGCCGTCGACGGCGTCGCGCTGCTGTCGGGCGTCAACAGCGGGGGCAAGACCTCGACGCTCGACCTCGTCGGGCTGGTCGCCGTGCTGGCCCACATGGGGCTACCCGTCCCCGCCGACTCGGCCCGCATCGAGCGGTTCGACGCGCTGCACTACCAGGAATCGGCCGGCGGGACGCTCGACGCCGGCGCGTTCGAGGCGACCCTCCGGGAGTTCGGCGACGTGGTGACCGGCGGCGACCGCCGGCTGGTGCTAGTCGACGAGCTGGAGGCCATCACCGAGCCGGGCGCCAGCGCACGCATCGTTGCCGGCATCCTCGAGGCGCTGGCCGAGGGCGACTCGACGGCGGTCGTGGTGTCGCACCTGGCCGGCCAGATCCGGGCGGCCGCCGACGTCGACGTCGGCGTCGACGGCATCGAGGCGGTGGGACTCGAGGACGGCGAGCTGGTGGTCGACCGGTCGCCGACCAAGGACCACCTGGCCCGGTCGACCCCGGAGCTCATCGTCGAGAAGCTCGCCGACGACGCCGACGCCGACGGGTTCTACGAGGCCCTGCTGGCGAAGTTCGACTGAGCCAGGTGGCGGGCTCGCGCCGCCCGATGCGGCCGGGCGGGCGACGGGGTTAAGTGCCCGCCGCAACGTGGTGAAAGTGAAATGGGCGACGACGACATGCTCGGGTGGGACGAGTCCGTCTTCCGGGACGAGCACGTCCTGGAGCTGGACTACCTGCCCGAGGCGTTCCTCCACCGGGACTCCCAGATGGAGACCCTCAAATACGCCCTCCGGCCGGCGGTGCGCGGCTCGCGGCCCCTCAACGTCATCGCCCGGGGGCCGCCGGGCACCGGCAAGACCACCGCCGTCCAGAAGCTGTTCGGCGAGCTCCACGGCCACGCCGACGTCGAGGCGGTCCGGGTCAACTGCCAGGTGGACTCGACGCGGTACTCGGTGTTCTCGCGGCTGTTCGAGGGCATCTTCGACTACGAGCCGCCGACCTCCGGCATCTCGTTCAAGAAGCTGTTCGGCCAGATCACCGACCACCTCGTCGACGAGGACGACGTGCTCGTCGTCGCGCTCGACGACGTCAACTACCTGTTCTACGAGAACGAGGCCAGCGACACGCTGTACTCGCTCATCCGGGCCCACGAGGCCCACTCGGGCGCCAAGATCGGCGTCATCGTGGTCTCCTCGGACCTCGAGCTGGACGTCATCGAGTCGCTCGACGGGCGGGTCCAGAGCGTCTTCCGCCCCGAGGAGGTGTACTTCGCGGCGTACGGCGAGTCGGAGGTGGTCGACATCCTCCGGGAGCGCGTCGACCGCGGGTTCCGCGACGGCGCCGTCGGACCGACGGTGCTCGACCGCGTCGCCGAGCTCACCGCCGACAGCGGCGGCGACCTCCGGGTCGGCATCGACCTGCTCCGGCGGGCCGGCCTGAACGCCGAGATGCGGGCGGCGACCGAGCTCGACCGCGAGGACGTCGAGGAGGCCTACGAGCAGGCCAAGCACGTCCACCTCTCGCGGCACCTCCAGGGGCTGGCCGACTCCGAGCGGGCGCTGGTCGCGGTGCTGGCCGACCACGACGGCGAGCGCGCCGGCGACGTGTTCGACGCGTTCAACGACCGCACCGGGCTGGGCTACACCCGGTACTCCGAGATCATCAACAAGCTCGACCAGCTCGGCATCGTCGACGCCGACTACGCCGACGTCGACGGCCGTGGGCGCTCCCGGGAGCTGTCGCTGGCCTACGACGCCGACGCGGTGCTGGACCGGCTCGAGGAGAGCTGACGGTCGCTCACCCCGAGCGGTGATAATCGCCCGGGGATAGCCGGGTGGCGAGCAAGATTGCTGGTGTGGCCAATCCTTTTCAACCGACCGCGTTTCTGTGGGTCCAGTCTCATGATCCCCAGGCCAGACAGCGGGCTGTTGAACCGCATCTACGCCAACATCGTCGGCTCCCGGGGGTTCGTCTCGCTGGACGTGCCGGACCGCATCCTGAAGCGCCTGTACACCTACGGCAGCCTGCGGAACGTCGACGAGGGAATCCGCTTCGAGGTGAAGAACCGGCTCCAGGACGCCGAGTTCGCCGGCCTGACCCGCCTGGAGATCAACGGCCAGGAGGTCGCCCAGGAGGACGTCCGGCTGGAGACCGTCGGCGGCGACTCCTACGAGCTCCACGAGGTCACCGACGACTCGCCGCTGAGCTTCCCCGTGGGCCGGACGGTCCACGTCGTGGTGGCCGACGTGGAGCTTCCCACCGGCGACCACGAGATCGATATCGAGTTCGTGGCCCACCCGTTCGGGGAGCTGTCGCTGTCGATCGCCGACACCATCCGCGACGAGGAGGCGGTCGCGAGCATCCCGCGCAGCAAGGAGGACAACTTCAGCGACGAGGCAATCGCCGACCGCCACGCGTTCCTCGAGGAGACGACCGACGTCGAGCTCGAACACATCCCCCACTACTCGGTCGGGACCGAGGAGCTGGAGGGCAACATCGAGAACTTCATCGGCGTCGCGCAGATGCCGATGGGGCTGGCGGGCCCGCTGAAGGTCGACGGCGAGCACGCCGACGGCGAGTACCCCATCCCGCTGGCGACCACCGAGGGGACGCTGGTCGCCTCCTACAGCCGCGGGATGAAGGCCATCAACCTCAGCGGCGGCGCGACGGCGACCGTGACCGACGACCGAATGAACCGGGCGCCGGTGTTCGTCTTCGAGGACGCCCGGACCGCCCGGGACTTCCGGGACTGGGTGGACGACCACTTCGAGACGGTCAAGGAGAAGGCGGAAGCGACCTCCAGCGTCGCCCAGCTCGTCGAGATCGAGGACTACATGACGAACAACTACGCCTACCTCCGGTTCGACTACACCACCGGGGACGCCGCGGGGATGAACATGGTCGGGAAGGCGACGTTCGCCGCCTGCAACTGGATCCTCAGCGAGTACCCCGGCTACGTCGAGAACTTCTACCTCGACGGCAACTTCTCGACGGACAAGAAGGCCTCCAAGGTCAACGACATGATGACCCGGGGCAAGCGCGTCACCGCCGAGACCACCCTGCCGAAGGACGTGATGGTCCACCACCTCGGCGCCGAGCCCGAGAGCCTCCACCACCACGGCAAGATCGCCACGCTGGGGTCGTTCTTTGCGGGCAACACGACCAACGGCGCCCATCCCGCGAACGGCCTGGCGTCGCTGTTCATCGCCACCGGCCAGGACGAGGCCAACGTCGCCGAGTCCTCCTCGGCGATGGTGAACACGACGCTGCTGGCCGACGACTCGCTCCACGTGTCGGTGACCATCCCCTCGCTCATCGTCGCCACCTACGGCGGCGGGACGGGCCTGCCGACCCAGAACGAGGGCCTGCAGATCATGAACTGCGCCGGGACCGGCAACGTGAACAAGTTCGCGGAGATCGCCGCGAGCGTGGTGCTCGCGGGCGAGCTGTCGCTGGCGTCGGCCATCTCCGCCTCGGACTGGGTCACCAGCCACGAGGAGCTCGGTCGCAACCGGTAACTGCCAGCGCGCCGCCGTGTGAGGGCCTCTCACGGTATTCTTATGCCCGGCGGGTCGTTGAGTCACGACCATGCCGGAGTGCCAGAACTGTGGCGCGTTCGTAACGTCGGCCTACGCACGAGTGTTCACACCCAACGGCATGGAGGAACCCCGCGTCTGTCCCCAGTGCGAGGACAAGATCCGCGACGGGTCCGACGTCCGCGAGGCCCGCTCGACGCGCCGCACGTAATTCCGGATTTTCTGCTCAGACCGCCGCGTCGACCAGCGCCCGCGCCTCCTCGAACAGCGCCGCGGCGCCGTCGTCGTCGCGGGCCTCGGCGGTCAGCCGGACGAGCGGCTGGGTGCCGCTGGCCCTGACCAGGAACCAGCCGTCCCCCCGGTCGACGCGCACGCCGTCCATCGCGTCCACGTCGCCGGCGTCGTAGCGGTCCGCCACCAGGTCGTCGACGGCGGCCATGACGGCCTCCCTGTCGCCCACCTCCACGCTGTCCCGGCGGATGGGGTAGTCCGGGACGTCCTCGAGCCGGTCGGCAAGCGGCCGCTGGGCGGCCATGGCGGCAAGCCGCACCGCCGCCAGCGGCCCGTCGGGACACAGCGTCTCGGTCGGCCAGATCCACGCGCCGCTGGGCTCGCCGCCGAACGCCACGCCCTCGCCGGCGGCGGCCGCCGCGACGTGGACGTCGCCGACCGGCGTGCGGACGACGTCGACGTCCCGGTCGGCGAGGTAGTCCGCGACCGCCAGCGAGCTGTCGACCGGCACGGCGACCGTCTCGCCGGCGTCGGCGGCCGCGCCGGCGAACAGCGCCAGCAGCGCGTCGCCCCGCGGGAACGTCCCGTCGGCGGCGACCGCACGCAGCCGGTCGGCGTCGCCGTCGTGAGCGACGCCGAGGGCCGCGTCGGTCCCCGCCACCAGCGCGGCGAGGTCGGTGCAGTGCTCGGCGGTCGGCTCGGAGGGCCGGCCCGGGAACCGGCCGTCGGGCTGGGCGTTCAGCGTCCGGACGGCACAGCCCAGCCGCGACAGCGCCTCGACGGTGACGCCGCCGGCGCCGTTGCCGACGTCGACCACGACCGGGAGGTCCAGTGCCGGGACGCCCCCGACCAGGGCCTCGACGTGGCGGTCGGCGGCGGCGACCGACCGGCGCTCGCCCAGCCCGTCCCACGACGCCAGGTCGACGCCGTCCTCGATCCGGTCGACCACCTCGCGGCGGCGCGGCTCGTCGAAGGCCTGACCGGAGGGCTGCCAGAGCTTCAGGCCGTTGTCCGGCGGCGGGTTGTGGCTGGCGGTGACCGCGACGCCGGCGTCGGCGCCCTGCCAGTCGACCGCCCGGGCCACCGTCGGCGTGGCGGCCACCCCGAGGTCCAGGGCGTCGGCGCCGACCTCCCGGACGCCGGCGGCGACCGCGTCCACCAGGAGCCGCCCCGACTCGCGGGGATCCCGCCCGACCACGACGCGGTCGGCGTCGGCGCCGACGGCGCGGCCGACCCGCAGCGCGAGGTCCGCCGTCACCGTCTCGCCCACGGGACCCCGGATGCCGCTGGTGCCGAACATGGACGGGGGTCGGCAGCCCCCGGGCATAAGGGTGGCTGGTGGGACCAGGCTTACCCCGCGCGAGCGACCACCTCCCCACGTGACCGAGCACTGCGACAGGTGCGGTACGGAACTGGACCAGTCACAGGCTCGCCACCAGCACTACCGGATGGAGCACGCCGCGGCGTCGGTCGACACGCTGGAGGGGCGTCTCTGCTCGGACTGCTTCTGGGCGTTCGAGGAGTGGCTGGAGACCCGGTAGCTCCCGGCGGCGACGGGGTGGTTTTTTGGCCGCCGCCGCCGACCGGACGGCCATGACCGACGACCCTCGCGCCGACCGGAAACGCCGCGCCGGGGAGGCAGCCGCGGCCCAGGTGGTCGACGGCGAGGTGGTCGGCCTCGGCACCGGCTCGACCGCCGCCCACGCCGTCCGCGCGCTGGGCCGGGAGGTCGACGCCGGCCTCGACGTTGCCGGCGTCCCGACCTCCCACGCCGCCCGCGAGGTGGCCCTGGCGGCCGGCGTCCCGCTGACCGCGCTCGACGAGGCCGACCCGGACGTCGCCATCGACGGCGCGGACCAGGTGGCCGGCGGCGACCTGGTGAAGGGCGGCGGGGCGGCCCACGCCCGCGAGAAGGTCGTCGACGGGGCCGCCGACCGGCTGCTGGTGGTGGTCGACGACGCCAAGCTCGCCGAGGCCCTGTCCCACCCGGTGCCCGTCGAGGTCCTGCCCGACGCCGTCCCGGTGGTCGCCGACGACGTGGCGGCCATGGGCGCCGGCGCCGACATCCGGCGGGCCGAGCGCAAGGACGGCCCGGTGGTCACCGACAACGGCAATCTGGTGCTCGACTGCGACTTCGGGACCGTCGACGACCCGGCGGCGCTGGCCGCGGAGCTGTCGGCACTGCCGGGCGTGGTCGAGCACGGGCTGTTCGTGGGCATGGCCGACGCCGTCTACGTCGGCACCGGCGACGGCGTCACCGTCCGCCGGCCGTGACGGTGGCGCCGCTCGCGGTCGGCTTCGCGGAGGAACTGGGGACGGGCCCCGACTACAGGTCGCGCGGCTGGACGGTCTTGCGGTCGTTCTCCTCGGCGCGTCGCGCGGCGTCCTCGAGCAGCTCGGCGACCTCGTCGTCGAGGGCGTCGTAGAAGTCCGAGGCAACGTTCATGTCGTCCAGTGCGTCCTTGACGGCGGCCTTGACGATCAGGTCTGCCATACGCCCTCCGGTTGTCGAGGGGGCGTTATAAGATTTCCCGTTTGCCGGCGGTCTCAGTCGGCCTCACGGGGGTTTGGGGGATGGGAAATCCGGGAGCTGGAGCGACAGACACCTGTCGCTCCGGCCCCAAGCCGGTCCATGCGCGACCTGCTCGAGGCCGTCGCCGCGGGCGAGCTCTCGCCCGCGGCGGCCGAGGCCGAGCTCCGCGGCCACGTCCGGACCGACGCGGGACGGTTCGACGCCGCCCGTGAGGACCGCACCGGCGTCCCCGAGGCCGTCGTGGCCGAGGGGAAGACGCCCGAGGAGACCGCCGCCATGGCCGCGGCGGCGGTCGAGACCACCGGCCGGGCGCTGGTGACCCGCGCCGACGCCGACCACGCCGACGCGGTGGACGCGGCGGTGCCCGGCGACGCCGAGGTGGTCCACCGCGAGCGCTCGGGCGTCGTGGTCGCCCGGGCGGCCGGCCACGAGCGCCCGGCGCTGGACGCGTCGGTGGGCGGGGTGACCGCCGG
>CAYWNQ010000085.1:0-9068 GCA_964459695.1 uncultured Halobacteriales archaeon
ACGTCGACTTCCTCACCCAGTGTCCCACCTGGAACAAGGACGCCAAGCAGTACGTCCCCTACGTCGACGTCCAGGAGAACGACGAGTACGACGTCGACGTGACCGACCGGCGGGCGGCCCAGGAACTGATGCACGAGACCGAGGACGCCCTCTACGAGGGGACGGTCCTCACCGGCCGGTACTACCGCGACACCGACCGGGTCTCCTACGGCGAGGAGAAGCGCTCGGTTGGCGAACTTCCGGACGACCCCATCGCCGAGCAGTACTTCGACGAGGACCGCGAGTGGGCCAGGAGCTACGACTTCCTGGACCCGCACCGCTGAGCCCGGGCCGGGCGACGCTCAGACTGGGGTTCGATTCCCACCAGTCTGGGTTTTGGATGTCGGAAGTTATTTTTCCGTCGGGACAAAACGGACCAGTATGAGCGCGGACTCGACGGAGCACCGCATCCTCGAGGTCCTCGAGGAGGACGCCCAGGCCTCCTACGCCGAGATCGCCGAGCGGGCCGGCGTCTCCAAGCCGACGGTCCGCAAGTACATCGACAAGCTCGAGGAGGAGGGCGTCATCGTGGGCTACTCCGCCGAAGTCGACCCGAAGAAACTGTCGGGCCAGACCATCGCGCTGGTCGGCATCGAGGTCGCCAGCGAGCGCTACGTCGAGGCGACGCGGGCGCTCAAGGACCTCGACGAGATCGAGGCGCTGTTCACCTCCAGCGGCGACCACACGCTGATGGCCGAGGTCCGCGCCCGGGACGGCGACGCCGTCGGGGACGTCATCAGCGAGTCCATCCTCACCGTCGACGGCGTCGAGGCCGCCCATCCATCCTTCCTCCAGGAACGCCTCAAGTGAGCGAAACCGGCGCGGCTACTCCCCGTCACCCAGCCGCCGCGCGACCAGCCGGTCGACGTTGTACAGCAGGACGGCGACGCCGGCCAGCGCCGTCGCCAGCGCGGCGACGAACGCCGGCGGGCCGCCGAGCGCCTCGAGGACGAGCGCGCCGAGGAGGCCGACGGCGACGAGTTCGATCCAGGTGACCAGCACCCGCGAGAGCAGCCGGGGTCGGGGCTCGTCGTCGGCCATCAGTACGCCTCCTCGGCCCCGATGGGGCCGCCGAACGCCGAGTAGAGGACGGCGAAGTAGCCCACGACGAGGGGCAGGAGCACGACCGCCCCAACCGACATCAGGTTCAGGGGAAGCGTCGATACCACCGCCGCCTCGACCGTGAGGCCGACGGCGGGGTCGACCTGCGGGTACATGACGGCGGCGAGGCCGCCGACGAGCACGGCGACCAGTCCCGCGCTCGCCGCGAGCGCCGCCAGCGGGCGGTCGCGGGCCATCGCTACCCGGTAGCCGCCAGCGCCGGCGAGCGTGCCCCCGAGGAGGCCGACGGTCGGTGCCACACCCGGCGCCGGTGCCGCCGGCGGCGTCCGGAGGTGGAGCACGGCCAGCAGCGCCGCCGCGAGCGCGACGTACGCCCCCAGCGCCGTCCCGCCGTACCGTTGGAGCCGGTCGCGGTCGAGATGGGTCTTCAGAGCGAGGAAGGCCGCGCCGGCCACGACCGACAGCGCGACCAGCGCGGGGCCGAGCACCAGGCCGGCCACCGAGACGGTCCCGGCACCGACGAGCCAGTTACCCAGGACGAGACCGAGCACGAGCGGCGTCCCCGCGCTGCCGACCGCGAACGACCGCCCCCACCAGCGTCGCCACCGCTCGTCGTCGCGCTGCTCGTACAGCTCCGGGGCGAGCCCCCGGGCCCCCAGCGCGGCCAGCAGGGCGAACACCAGGAGGTACTGCCGGCCGAGCACCCCGGCGTAGGCCGCCGGGAACACCGCGAACAGCGTGCCGCCGAACACCACGAACCAGACCTCGTTGCCGTCCCAGAACGGGCCGATGGCCGCGACGACGGCCTCGCGGTCCTCGCGGTCGGCCAGCGCGGCGAAGACGACCCCTGCGCCGAAGTCGAAGCCGTCCAGGAACAGGAACGCCGCCAGGGTGGCGAACAGGAGCGCGAACCACAGCGTGGGCAGCGGCAGGCCCAGCAGGTAGCCGCCGGCCAGCAGCCCCTCAGTCATCGGCGGGGGCCTCCCCGTCGCCGGTCGTCCGGAGCTCTCCGCCGGTCGGCGGGCCGGCGCGGACGATGCGGGCGACGACGTAGCCGTACAGCCCCAGCAGCGCGACGTAGCCCACGACGAACCCGGCGAGGGTCAGCGCCGCCTCGGTGCCGGTCAGTCCCGGCGTCACGGCGGCGCCGCGCTTCAGCACGCCCTGAACCACCCAGGGCTGGCGGCCCACCTCGGTGACGACCCACCCCAGCTCGACGGCCAGGAAGCCCAGCGGCGTCGAGACGACCAGCGCCTTCAGCAGCAGGTCGTCCTCGAGCAGCTGTCCGCGCCACCACCGGTAGCCGGCCCAGCCCGCCAGCACGACGAACCAGAACCCCAGCGCGACCATCACCCGGAACGACCAGAACACGATGGCCACCGGCGGCGCCTGGGTCGGGAACGACTCCAGGCCACGGATGGTCGCCTGGGGGTCGCCGCCGCTGGCGAGCCAGGAGGCACCGCCGGGGATGCCGAGGCCGAACAGCTCCTTGGCGCGGGGGTCCAGCAGGTGGTCCACGTCGGCCGGGACGGCGACGATGTACTCCGGCACGTAGGACTGGGTCTCCCAGACCGCCTCCATCGCGGCGAACTTCTGGGGCTGGGTCTCGGCGACGTGGCGGGCGTAGGCGTCGCCGTGGACCACCTGGAGCGGCGCCGTCACAGCCAGCGCGACCAGCGCCACCTTGAGCGTCGCCCGCCAGAACGCCGGGTTGTCGAGGGACTTCCCGCGGACGTGGTGGCGCGCCAGGTAGTACGCCGCCAGGCCGGCCATGAACAGCGCGACGGACTCGACGGCGGCGTTCTGCATGTGGACGAACATGTAGCCGAACCGCGGGTTGAGGTACGCCGCGACGGGGTCGGTCAGGTGGACGACGCGGTGGCCCTCCTCCACCACGACCTCGAAGCCACGCGGCGTCTGCATCCAGGAGTTGGCGATCAGGATCCAGACCGCCGAGAGCCAGGTGCCCAGCCCCACGGCGACGCTCGAGAGGAGGTAGAGCCGGTCGCTAACCCGGTCGCGCCCGAAGACGAACACCCCGAGGAACGTCGCCTCGAGCATGAACGCCATCATCCCCTCCAGCGCAAGGGGGCCGCCGAACAGCTCGCCGGCGAACCGGGAGAACGCGGCGAAGTTGGTGCCGAACTCGAACTCCAGCACCAGCCCGGTCACCGTCCCGACGGCGAAACTGAGCGCGAATATCCTCGTCCAGAACCGCCGGAGCTGCTCGTAGACGGCCCGGCCGGTGCGTATCTCCCGCCAGGTAAAGTAGACCAGGAACGGCGCCAGCCCCATGCTCATCACGGGGAAGACGATGTGGACCACGGTCGTGACGGCGAACTGGAGCCGGCTGGCGGCGACGGGGTCGACCACCGCGGTCACCCGCCGGCCGCGGCGACGCGGTGGGGGACGACCGGTTCGCCGGCGTGCGCCTGTCGGGTCGGGGCCGACCGTGGCGGGGCCATGGTCGGCGCTTGCCGGGCCGCGCGAAAAACCGTTGCGATGGCCGGGCGTCAGGCCCCGTCGACCACGGTGGGCTCGTCCCCGTCGGGTGCCGTCACCGCGACACCGTGGCCGGTGTGGCGGGCGTGGCTGTGCGCCCACCGTCGCGCGGGGCGCTCGGCCAGGAACGCCTCCGCGGCCGGACACCGGCGGCAGTCCACGAGCCAGGGCCGAACGTCGTCGGGGAAGTGGCCCGTGTGGCGCTCGTGGTCCAGCGCGAACTGCTCTACGGCGCGATTGCCGGCCTGGAGCTCCTCGAGCTCGTAGGACAGCTCCCACGTCCGGTCACACCGCGAGCACGCCACGGTCGGCGGGTCCCGGGGCGGGTCGTCCTCTGACACGCACCGGCCTACGGGGCCGCAGCACTTCTATGTCGGGGCACGCCTCTCCCGGTCGCCAACCCTTAGGCCGCCCCGGACCCTCGTCCGGACGTGGCCGTCTACAGCCGGAGCACGGAGGTGGCGGCACCCCTCGAGGCGGTCTGGCGGTTCCACTCCCGCGTCGAGGGGCTCTCTGCCCTCACGCCGGACTGGCTGCACCTGCGCGTCGAGCGGGCCGTCGGTCCGGACGGCGAGGCCGACCCCGAGGTCCTGGTCGCTGGCTCGCGCGTGACGGCCTCGGTCCGGCCGTTCGGGGTCGGTCCGCGCCACCGGTGGACCTCGGTCATCACCGAGCGGGAGGCCGGCGACACCACCGCCTCCTACCGCGACGTCATGGTCGAGGGGCCGCTCCCCCGGTGGGAGCACACCCACTCGTTCCGCGCCCGCGGCGACGACGCGACGGCCGTCACGGACCGTGTCGTCTACCGCCTGCCGGCCCTGGGGCCGCTGTCGGTGCTCGGGACCGTGGGGCTCGCGCCGGCGTTCCGCTACCGCCAGCGCCGGACCCGAGCGCTGCTGGCGTAGGCTTTTCCGCCTGCCCGCCCAACGGTCGCGTGCATGACAGACGCAGACGTCATCGTCGTCGGCGGCGGCGCGGCGGGACTGAGCGCCGGGCTGTTCACCGCCAAGAACGGCCTCGAGACGGTCGTGTTCGACACCGACGACACGTGGCTCCACAAGGCCCACCTGTTCAACTACCTCGGCATCGAGAGCCGCGACGGGACGCAGTTCCTCGAGGACGCCCGCGACCAGGTCGAGAGCTTCGGCGTCGACCGCCGCGAGACGGAGGTGACCGACGTCGCGGCCACCGACGACGGGTTCCGCGTCGAGACCGCCGACGGCGAGCACGTCGCCGACTACGTCGTGCTGGCGACCGGTGCGGACCGCGACCCCGCCGAGTGGCTCGGCTGCGAGTTCGACGGCGACGTGGTCGACGTCGACGTCTCCATGGAGACCAGCGTCGACGACGCCTACGCGACCGGGGCGATGGTCCGCGACCAGGAGTGGCAGGCGGTCATCTCAGCCGGCGACGGCGCCGCCGCGGCGCTGAACGTACTCAGCAAGGAGAAGGGCGAGCAGTTCCACGACTTCGACACGCCAGCGGACGCGTGAGGTGACGGTCGGAATCTCGTAGGGTAACCACCCCCGACAGCGATGTTCCGCTGACCGCGCTCGACTGCGACCGCACACCGCTGCTCGTGTGTGACCCTCGGGGGCGTTCCGGACGGAGGGGCGGGGGTGTCGCAGTGATCGGTCTAGCTAGAGCACCGGGAAGGACAACACCCAAGCCCGACCCATCCGAGGCGCCGGCGTGACGCCGTTCGCGCGCCTGGCCGACCGGACGCCGCCGATGGCCGCGCTGGTCGTGGCCGTGGCCGCGGTCTCGACGAGCGCCATCCTGATCCGGCTGAGCGAGGCGCCGCCGACCGTGGCGGCCATGTACCGCGTCGCGTTCACGGTCGGGCTGCTGGCGCCGCTGGCGGCGACCAGCCACCGGGACCACCTCGCCGCCCTGTCGCGGCGCGACGCCGTCGTCGCCGGCGCCACGGGGCTGGCGCTGGCCGCCCACTTCGCCGCATGGTTCCAGGCCGTCGAGTGGACCTCCGTCGCCGCGAGCGTGACGCTCGTCCAGGCCCAGCCGCTGTTCGTCGCCGTCGGGGCCGCGCTGCTGCTGGGCGAGCGCGTCGGCCGGCGGACCGCCGTCGGCATCGCGGTGGCGCTCGCCGGCATGGTGGTGATGTCGCTGGGCGACCTGCTGGCCGGCGCCGCGCTCGCCGGGCCGCGCCCGCTGGCGGGCGACCTCCTGGCCGTCGTCGGCGCCGTGATGGCGGCCGGGTACGTGCTGGCGGGCCGGTCGCTGCGCCAGCGCGTCCCGCTGGTGCCGTACGTCACGGTCGTCTACGCCGTCTGCACGGTTGCGCTGCTGGGGGTCGTCCTCGCCCGGGGCCACGCCCTCGGGCCGTACCCGGCCAGTGAGTGGCTGCTGTTCCTGGCGATGGCCGTCGGGCCGGGCATCGTCGGCCACACCGTCATCAACTGGTCGCTCGGGCACCTCGAGTCCGCGGTCGTGAGCGTCTCGCTGCTTGGCGAACCCGTGGGCAGCACGCTGCTGGCGGTCGTCGTGCTCGGCGAGGTGCCGTCCGTCGCGACCGTCGCCGGCGGGGCCGTCGTCCTGGCCGGCATCTACGTGACCGCCGGGGCGCGGGCGTGACGGCCCGAGATGTCAGTACCGCTACAGAATCCTGTTTCAGAGAACCGTTAACCGGCCGTGGGCCCACGCTCCCGCCATGCCCGGACCGGCGTTCGCCACCGGCGAGGCGGTGTCGCTGCACCCCGTGGAGGACGAGGACCACGCGTTCGTCCAGCGGGGGCGCAACCACCCCAGCACGCGGGTCCCGCTGACGGACACGACCATCCGGAGCCGCGAGGACGTGGCCGCGGTGTTCGAGGACCGCGAGTACCACTTCCTGTTCTGCCCGGCGACCGGACGTCGGCGACGACCGCGACCGAGTCGTGGCCGAGCAGGTGGTCGACGTGCCAGTGGCGGACCGAGCGGTCGCCGGCGGCGACCTCGCGGTGACGCTCCAGCCGGGCGAACCCGCCCGGGCCCCGCGCGGAGCCGGTGTAGGCGTAGGCACCGGCCGGCAGCCGGTGGACCCCCAGGGCGCCGACGCGCAGGCTGGCAGGCTCGGGGAGGTCGACCACCAGCGTGTAGGTCCCGCCCGTCACGACAGGGCCGTCCGGCGGATGGACCATAGCCCCGGCGGCTGCAGCCCAGGCCGCCGATCCGGCGGCCGTTCGACCCCAGCGGCCGGCGGGCCAGCCACGGGCAGGATCTCGCCGGACCCGACCGCGTTCCACGACGCGTCCGGCGAACGGGGGATTGAGCGCCGACCCGGAGGCTACCGCAGTCCGGGGACCTTCTTCATCACCCGCGCGGCGGTGTCGAGCACGTCGGCGTACGTCGAGTAGGAGACGCCCGGCGGGCTGCCCATGTCCAGGTACTTCTGGACCGTCACGTTCTGGGGCTCGGTGTACTTCATGATGCCCTCGTCGCCGTGGCGCCGGCCCATCCCGGAGTCCTTCATGCCGCCCATCGGGGCGTCGGTGGCCGCGTAGGCCGGGGCGAAGCCCTCGTTGACGTTGACGGTGCCACACTCGATGCGGGTCGCGATGGACTCGCCGCGGTCGAGGTCCTCGGTCCAGACCGAGGCGTTCAGGCCGTACTCCGAGTCGTTGGCGCGCTCGATGGCCTCCTCGACGTCGCCGACCTCGTAGATGGTCACCACCGGCCCGAAGGTCTCCTCGCAGGCGGCGTCGGCATCGTCGGGCAGGTCGCTCAGCACCGTCGGCTCGTAGAAGTACGGCCCGACGTCCGGCCGGGCTTCCCCACCGGTGTGGATGGTGGCGCCACGGGCCCGGGCGTCCTCGACGTGGCTCTCGACCTTCTCGAGGTGCTCCTCGCTGATGATGGAGCCGTACTCGGTGTCGTAGTCGTAGTCGGCGGCGATCCGGAGGTCCTCGATCTCGTCGACGAACCGCCGGAGGAACTCGTCGCGGACGTCCTCGTGGACGTACAGCCGCTCGATGCTGATGCAGAGCTGGCCCGCGTTGGCGAAGCAGGCCCGGACCATCCCCCTGGCGGCCTTCTCCAGGTCCGCGTCCGGGAGGACGATTGCGGGGTTCTTGCCGCCAAGCTCCATGGAGAACTGGGTCAGGTTGCGGGCGGCCTGCTCGGCGACCAGCCGGCCGGTCTCGGTCGAGCCGGTGAAGCAGACGTAGTCCGAGGACTCCACCAGCGGCGTGCCGAGCTCCGAGCCGGCGCCGGTGACGACCTGGAAGACGTCGTCGGGGACCCCGGCCTCGCGAAGCAGCTCCACGCCCGCGAGCGCGGTGTAGGAGGTCTGCTGGGCCGGCTTGAGCACGACGGTGTTCCCGGCGAGGATGGCCGGCAGCGCGTCGGCGATGGAGAGGTTCAGGGGGTAGTTCCACGGCGAGATGATGCCCACGACCCCCTTCGGGTGGTGGTACACCGTGCTCTTGGTCATCAGCGGGATGGCGGGCTTGCGCGACTCCGGCGTGAGGTAGTCGTCGGCCCGGACGGCGTAGTGTCGCGCGTTCAGCACGACGTCCATCAGCTCCTGGTGGGCGTCCCGGCGCGCCTTCCCGGTCTCGAGCTGGACGACGTCGATGAGCTCCTCGCGGCGGTCGAGCACCAGGTCGTGGTAGTCCAGCAGCACCTCCGCGCGCTCCTCGATGGACCGGTCGGCCCACTCGGACTGAGCGGTCTGCGCCCGCTCGAAGGCCGCGTCGACGTCCCGCTCGCTGCAGGCGGGGAGCTCGCCGAGCACCTCGGCGGTGTACGGTTCGACGACCTCGAAGGTCTCCTCGACCCCGTCGGCCATCGTCACGATCCGCTCCAGCCCGGCGACGCGGTCGTCCGCCGGCGCGGGCAGGTCGACGTCGGCCCGTTCGCTCACGGTCATGGTGCTCCCGTGGTCGTCGACCCGGATAATACTGCTGCCGGCAACAACCGGTTCAGATATCCAGCGCCTCGATCTGCTCCTGGTAGCGGTTGCGGATGGTGACCTCGGTCACCTGGGCGACGTCGGCGACCTCGCGCTGGGTCTTCTTCTCGTTACAGAGCAGCGACGCGGCGTAGATGGCCGCGGCAGCGTACCCCGTGGGTGATTTACCGGACAGCAGCCCCTTCTCGGCGGTGGTCTCGATGATCTCGCGGGTCTTCTGCTCGACCTCCTCGCTGAGCTCGAGTTCCGAGCAGAACCGCGGGACGTACTGGGCCGGGTCGACGGGCTCCAGGCTGAGCTCGAGTTCGCTGGCCACGTACCGGTAGGTCCGGCCGATCTCCTTGCGCTCGACCCGGGAGACCTCGGAGATCTCCTCGAGGCTGCGCGGGATGCCCTCCTTCCGGCAGGCGGCGTACAGCGCCGACGTCGAGACGCCCTCGATGGAGCGCCCGCGGATGAGGTCCTCGTCGAGCGCCCGGCGGTAGATGACCGACGCCACCTCCCGGACCGAGCGGGGCACGCCCAGCGCGCTGGCCATCCGGTCGATCTCGCTGAG
>CAYWNQ010000086.1:0-8993 GCA_964459695.1 uncultured Halobacteriales archaeon
TCGCTCACTCCCACCCGACCGCTGGCCTGCCCCTCCCCGGGTCGCGGCACGGAGGCCGCTCCCGGCCCTGTCGGCTGGCCGGGCAGACACACCGGGTCGGACTGAAAGGGGCCGCCCGGTCGACCCGGTGAGACGACGCAAGGACCGCAGGCCGAAGGCCGAGGACCGCAGCGAGCGGGAGGCGTGAGCGGCGGGCGGCGCGACCTCGGGGAGCGCCGCCGACTGGGCGAGCGGTGAACGCAGTGAACCGCGAGCAAGCGAACGCCTCCACATGTGCGAGTAGCGAGGGACCGGATGGTCCCTCGGACCATGCGAACGGGCAGTGCGCGGCGCCCTGCGCCGCGACTGCGAGGCGGTGCAACCGCCTCGCCGCGCCCGTGAGCAGACGGCGAACGGCGTGAGCCGCGAGCGTCGCAACCGTTCGAGCGTGAGGTCGGGCCGCAGGCTCAACCTCTGCGTTCCGTCGCGGCTGCGCCGCGACGCGGGCGGGGGCTTTCCAGGCGGTAGTTGCGGTGTGTGGCTCAAGCCTGAGTGCTCGCGGTGGAGTGGGCGTATCACCAGGAGACCCAACGGCTCGAGCCGCATCCTCAACAGGCGAACGACAGCCTTCCATCCACCCGAGTCGAAGACGCCTTAACGTCCCACCCCGCACTCGCCACCATGAGTACGGAGTCAGACGGGCCCGACGCCGGGGAGGACCTCGCCCACGACAACGCCGCCCAGGAGGTCATCGCCGTCGACGCCGACGACGTCGAGCAGGGGCTCGTCAACCGACTGGAGGCCCACACCGGCGAGGGGACGCGCCACCGGGCGTTCACCGTCCTCGTGTTCGACGAGGCCGGGCGCATCCTGCTCGCCCAGCGGGCACCGGACAAGCGGCTGTGGGACAGCCACTGGGACGGCACGGTCGCCTCGCACCCGGCGGAGGGCGAGACGCAGGTCGAGGCGACCCGGGCACGGCTGGCCGAGGAGCTCGGCATCGCGCCCGAGCAGTACGACAACCTCCGCGTGACGGACAAGTTCGAGTACCGCCGCTACTACGAGAACGAGGGGCTGGAGTGGGAGGTCTGTGCGGTGCTGAAGTGCACGCTGGAGGACACCACGCTGGACCCCGACGAGGACGAGGTGGCGGGGCTGATGTGGGTGCCCTACGAGCGGCTGCACGACCACCCCGAGTGGTACCGACAACTGCGGCTGTGCCCCTGGTTCGAGATCGCCATGCGGCGGGACTTCCGGGAGTAGGTCGGGCACCGACGGCGCGACGGCCAGGTGGGAAAGACCTATGCCGGCACCGCCGAGCCCTTCGACCCGCGATGGGCCGACGGACTGTCCTCCTCGCGCTGACTGCCCTCGCCCTCCTGACTGCCGGCTGCCTCGGGTTCCAGGGTGGCTCGACCCCCTCCTCCACGGCCTCGCCGACGCTGTCGGACGCCGACGCCGGCGAGCGCGCCGTCGCCGCCGAGGAGGACCGCCTCCGGCGGCTGGACGGCGAGGACGACCGCATCGTCGGCCTGACCTTCGAGATGCTGGACCGGGCCGAGTACGAGGTCCGGGGCCGCAACGCTTCCGGCGTCGTGGTCCGGGTCACGTCGGCCTACAGCGCCTCGATAGACTGCGACCGGGACGGCGACCCCGAGCTGGCCTCCGACGGCGCGAGCACCGTGGCGACCTACCAGGTCGCCGGACCGGAGACGCGACTGCTGGGTGTCTCGCAGGCGTTTCTGGCCCCCGAGCGCCACTGCTAGTCCCGGTGGCCCCCGGGCCGCCACGTGCGCGAGGTACTCGGCCGGCGCCGGCGTTCGTGGGAATAGTTAACACACAGCAGCCCCTCTGGCGGGCCGGGATGACAGTCCACAAGGAAGTCACCGTGACCGCGACGAGCCCCGAATCCTGGGAGGACGCCGCACTGAGCGCCGTCGACCGCACGGACGCGACGGTCGAGAACCTCCAGTGGGCCGTGGTGCGCGACCAGTCCATCCAGCTCGACGACACGGGCGACCCCCAGTTCCGGACGAAGGTGAAGATCGGGTTCGAGGTCGCCGAGTGACCCCCGTTCCCCGGGTGGGGCGGACGCGACCGCCGCCACGCGCGGACCGGGTCAGCGTGGCGTGCTACAGCGCCCCGACCGCCACCGCCGCGAAGTACAGCCCCGCGACCACGCAGCCCACGCCGGCGACCCGGACGACCGGGAGGTACCTCGACAGGGGCGTGCCCTGCTGGCCGTACTCGCCCTCGTCGGGGAGCCGGCCGGCGGCGTGGGCCCGCAGCACGAGCTGCGGGTAGGCGACCAGGACGAGCCCGAGGCCGACGCCGAGCGCGGCGGCCAGCACCTCGCGGGCGCCCATCTCAGGCCCGCAGGCGCTCGATGCGCTTCTCGACCGGCGGGTGGGTCGAGATCAGCCGCGCGATGCCGATGGACTCGCCGAAGATGCACAGGGCGTTGACCTGCTCGTCGATGGCCGAGTCCTGGGCGTGCTGGCTGCCGCGCTGGATCTTCTCGAGCGCCCGGGCCAGCGGGTCGCCGCTGCCGACGTACTCGGCGGCGTCGGCGTCGGCGACGTACTCGCGGTACCGCGAGATGGCGAACACGAACAGCATCACCAGCATCTGGACGATCTGGCCGACCACCATGGCCAGGAAGAAGTTCGCGATGTCGTTGTCGCCGGTGAACAGGACGACGAACTGGGCCACGACGGCCACGATGGAGGCGACGCCCTGGCCGAGCACCATCATCACCACGTCGCGGTTCTTGATGTGGGCGAGCTCGTGGGCCAGCACGCCCTCGACCTCGTCGGGCTCGAGCGTCCGGAGCAGCTCCTCGCTCACGACGACGGTGCCGTTGGCCTTCCGGCCGACGGCGAACGCGTTCGGGACGCCCATCCGGGCGATCATGAGCCGGGGCTTCTCGATGCCCATGTCCGCCGACAGCTCCTCGACGCGGCGGTGGAGCTCGCCGTACCGGTCCTCCGGCAGGTCCTCGGCGCCCACGCTCCGCAGGGCGGCCCACTTGCCGATCTTGTACTGGACGCCGACGAACAGCACGCTCCCAACCACGATGAGCCCGAGCATCGTGAGGTTCGTGCCGAACATCGCCATCAGCACGACCGCGGCCACGGCGTAGAAGCCGAACAGTATCGACCCCACGATGGCCATCCGCAGCTTCAGTCCGGGATGTCGCATACCCGAGAATGGGGCTCGCCGGTATTTATGTTCGACGGCTCGGTCCCGGGCCGGTTCAGGGCCGCGTCGTCGCCCAGACGGCGAGTACGGCCACCAGGACAGCCGGAACGAGCGGCAGCACCAGGTAGGCGTCCCGCAACGAGAGCCCCACCGACCCCGCGAGGCCGCTCGCTCGGGGCAGGAAGTACAGCACCGCCGGGACGACGACGAACGCGACCACCATCGCGGCCACCAGCACCCAGCCCCGCCAGCCGAACTCCCGGTCGCCGCGTCCGTCGGCAGCCTCCTCGCCGCCGTCGCCCCTCGCGGACCCGCCCGCGTCGCCCATCTCAGCCCCCGCCGGCCGCGTCGGGGACCAGGACCACCTTGCCGAACCCCTCGCGGTCCTCGAGCATCCGGTGGCCCCGGGCGACCTCGCTCATCGGCAGCGTCGCCCGGATGGCGGGCTCGAACGTCCCGTCCCACACCAGCTCCAGCACGCGTTCCAGTTCGCCCCGGGTGGCCATCGTCGACCCCACGACCTCCAGCTGGTTCCAGAAGATCCGCGAGAGGTCGGTCTCGGGGTTGGGCCCCGTCGTCGCGCCGCAGGTGGCCAGCGTGCCGCCGTTGGCCAGCGCGGCGATGGAGTCCCGCCAGGTCGCCGCGCCGACGTGGTCGACCACGACGTCGACGCCCCGCCCGCCGGTGTCGGCCTCGACGGCCTCGACGAAGTCACGCTCCTCGTAGTTCACGGCGTGGTCGGCGCCACAGTCGCGAGCGTGGTCGAGCTTCGCCTGGCTCGAGGCGGTCGCCCACACCTCGCAGCCGGCGAACGCGGCGATCTGGACCGCCGCGTGGCCGACGCCGCCGGAGGCGCCGTGGACGAGCACCAGGTCGCCCGGGTCGACGTCGGCCCGCGTGACGAGCATGCGCCAGGCCGTCTGGAACACCAGCGGCGCCGCCGCTGCGGTGGTGAAGTCGACCGACTCGGGGACGGCGACGAGCCGGTCGGCGGGCAGCGCCACGCGCTCGCTCTGGACGCCCCTGACGTGCTCGCCCACGATGCGGAACTCCTCGCACATCGACCGCTCGCCGGCGGCGCAGAACTCGCACTCGCCACACGAGAGGTTGGCGTCGACGACCACGTGGTCGCCCGCGTCGAGCCGGGTGACGTCGGTACCGACCTCGGTCACCACCCCGGCGGCGTCGCTGCCCGGAACGTGGGGGAACTCCCCCGGCGAGGGCGTCCCCCGCCGCGTCCAGACGTCCAGGTGGTTCAGCGCCGCCGCCCTGACCTCGACCAGCACCTCGTCGTCGCCGACCGTGGGCTCGGGGAAGTCGGCGTACCCGAGCACCTCCGGCCCGCCGTGTTCGTCGAACTGGACCGCCTTCATGGACCGCCCTCGGACCGTCGCTCGCAAAACGCTGGCGATGGCCAGAGCTTTGCCGGCCCGGCCCCGAGGGCGGCCATGCGCCGGACGCGGGTGGCGGTGGCCGCCCTCGTGGTCGCCGGGCTGGTGCTCGTCGGCGTCGGCGCCAGCGGCCACGTCCGCGGCCGGCTCTGCGAGGAGACCACGGTCGTCGGGGTGACGCCGACGGCGGCCGACCCCGACGTCGCGGCCGCCGACCTCCCGCCCGCCGACCGCGCGGTGGTCGCGACGGCCGTCGCCGAGAACCGGACCGGCCTCGCCGGCGACGTCGGCATCGCGAACGGGACGGTGGTCGCCTACGAGGGCGCCGCCTACCGCGTCCGGGTCGGCTCGCCCCGGGACTGCGCGCCCGCCCACCCGGTACGGGTCCGGCTGCCGCTCGGACTCGGCGGCGCCGCCGTCGTCGCCGGCGGCCTCGCGGCGGGGTTTATCAGCCTCCGGGGCAACCGCGAGACATGAGCGACGACGCCCACGACCATCACCACCACGACGTCGACAGCGTGGCCGTGGCGGTCCTGACGGTGAGCTCCACCCGGTCGCTGGACGACGACCCCGCCGGCGACGCGCTCGCGGCCGCCTTCGAGGCCGAGGGCCACGAGGTGGTCCACCGGGAGCTCGTCGGCGACGACCACGACGGCGTCCAGGACGCCGTGAACACCCTGGTGCGCCGGTCGGACGTCGAGTGCCTCGTCTCCACCGGCGGCACGGGTGTCACCCCGGACGACGTGACCGTCGAGGCCGTCGCCCCGCTGCTCGACAAGGAGCTGCCGGGCTTCGGCGAGCTGTTCCGGCGGCGCTCGGAGGCCGCGGTGGGCAGCCGCGTCATCGGGACCCGCGCGACCGGGGGCGTCTCGGACGGCGTCCCCGTGTTCTGCCTGCCCGGGAGCGCCGACGCCGCCGAACTCGGCGGGGAGCTGCTGGCCGGCGAGGTGGGGCACCTGGTCGGGCTGGCCGCCCTCGAGGACGACGAGAGCGAGGCGTGACCGCCGTCGGAGACTTTACGGGCCGTCCACCGGAACGATACCGCGATGGAGGGGGTCCTGTGGTACCTGCTCGCGAGTTCCCGGGGGGCGGCGACCCGGGTCCGCGTCCTCCGGGCGCTCGACGAGCGGCCCCGCAACCCCAACCAGCTGGCCGAGGACCTGGACCTGGACTACACCACCGTCCAGCACCACCTGGAGGTGTTCGAGGAGAACAACGTGGTCGAGGCCACCGGCGACGACTACGCCGCCGCGTACCTGCCCACCGAGCAGGTGCGGGCGAACTGGGACGTCGTCGAGGAGATATTCGCGACCGTGGAGGACACATGAGTTCGGACGAAATTCGGACAGCACTCAAGAGCGACGCGACGTTAGGTGGACGACGATGAGCCTCTGGCTGGACGCGGCCAGGCTCGCCGCCGGGGTCAACCTGCTGCTGGCCGCCGGCCTGGGGGCGATCTGGCTGCGCAACTACCGTCGCCACGGCGCGAGCCACACGCTCGCGCTCGTCGTGGTCGCCGGCTTCTTCGTGGCGGAGAACGCCCTCTGGCTGTTCCTCTACGCGCTCCACTCGGACTTCTACGGCTGGTTCCTCGCGTCCGGGACCGACATCCAGGCCGGCGTGACGATGCTCTGCGGGCTGGAACTGGTGGCGCTGCTCGCACTGGCTCGCATCACGTGGTGGTGAGACGGGCGGAAGATCCCGTGCTTGAACCGATCAGACCGCCGGAAAGCTCCCGCCCGAGTCCACCGCCTCGGGGCTTTCCGGGCGGTTGCGGACCACGACGGGCTACACCCGGAGAAGGACTTCTCGACTGGACACCTCGGAGGAAGTTCGGACCTAGTTCGGACAACGGTCTTTACCACGGTCGTGGACTACTCGTCCATGCAGCACACACGACGGCAGCTACTGGCGACGACCGCGGCGGTCGGTGGCATCGGTCTCGCGGGGTGCCTCGGCGGCGGCGACGGCGACGACGGCGGCGGTTCCACGCCGACGACCACGCCCACCGACACGTCGATGGACGGCACGACGGCGACCGTGCAGGTCCGCAGCCACGACGACCTCGGCGACATCCTGGTCGGCCCCGACGGCATGACGATGTACATGTTCGACACCGACGAGCAGGGCGCCGGCGCGAGCACGTGCATGGACGGCTGCGCCGCCACCTGGCCCCCGCTGACCGTCGACGGCGAGCCGACGGCGGGCGACGGGGTCACGGCGACGCTGTCGACCTTCGAGCGGAGCGACGGCTCGACCCAGGTCGCCGCCAACGGCTGGCCGCTGTACGGCTACGGACCCGACAACCAGCCCGGGGACGCGACCGGACAGGGGGCCAACGGGGTCTGGTGGGTGCTCGCACCGGACGGGACCGTCCGGCGGTCGGACGGGACGGCGACGCCCACCGACGGTGGCGGCGGGGGCGGCGGTCCCTACTGACGCCGTCGGCCCGCCGGGAGGTCGACCGGGACGTTCGCGAACGTCGACTCGGGGGACACCTCGTTCACCGCGGGCTCGCCCACCACGAAGCCGGCCTCATCGAGCAGCGCCCGGGCCTCCGACCGGTCGACGCGGTACTCGACGGTGGTCGCGCCCCACTTCTCGACCTCGTGGCGGCCGTCGCCGAGCTTGAACCCGACGCGGGCGTGCCCGCCGGGGGCGAGCACCCGCGCGAACTCCGCGAGTGCGGTCCGGACGCCCGGCGGGTCGAGGAAGAACACCGACGCCGGGCACCAGAGGCCGGCGAACGTGTCCGCGGGGAACCCCAGCCGACGGAGGTCCATCCGGAGGTACCGCCCCGGCCGGTTCGCCCGGGCGTACGCGACCATCCCGGCCGCGGCGTCGACGCCGACGGGTTCGAGGCCGCGGCCGTGGAAGTACGCCGCGTCCCGACCGGGTCCACAGCCGGCGTCCAGCACCCGTGGCCGGTCCGGACCGTCGTCGACGCGGTCGACGAACGCGTCCAGCAGGTCGCGGAACTCCGGGGGGAGCTCCGAGAGGGCGGTGGCCGCCGCGAACGCCTCGACGTTGTCGTCGTAGAGCTCCGTGGCGGGGACCGGCGGCATGCGCGCTGGGTTCGACGGGCGGTTGGTTGAAGCTTCGGCCGTCTCGGCGGCCCGGGCGGGGGGCTCTCCAGGCGGTATGTTCGGGTCAGGCACGAAGGGAGGTCTGCGGTCGCGGTCCGACGCAGCCTCCGGCCGAGCTTTGAGTGGCCGTCCCGCCAACGCCCCCGCCATGGACAAGCAGGCCATCCGCGAACGGGTCTGGGACGACCTCGAGGAGTCCGGCGTGGCGCGGTTCCCGTTCCCGCCCCACGGCCGCATCCCCAACGTCGCGGGCGCCGCCGACGCCGCCGGGCGACTCGCTGCCACCGACGCCTGGAGCGATGCCGACGTGCTCAAGGCCAACCCGGACGCCCCGCAGCTGCCGGCACGCCGCGCGGCCCTCCACGCGGGCCGGACCGTCTACATGGCCGTCCCGCGGCTGGCCGACCCCGAGCCGTTCTACGAGCTCGACCCGGCGGTCCTCGAGGCCCCCGACGAGGCAGCGACGGTCTCCTCGGTGGCCGACCACGCCCGGCAGGTCGGCCCCGACGAGGTGCCGACGGTCGACCTGGTCCTCTGTGGCAGCGTCGCCGTGACGGCCGACGGCGCCCGGGTCGGCAAGGGCGAGGGCTTCTCGGACCTGGAGTGGGCGGTGCTGGCGGAACTGGGCGCGGTGGACGACGACACCCTCGTTGCGACCACGGTCCACGAGCGCCAGGTCGTCGAGGCCGCGCCACACGACGCCCACGACGTCCCGATGGACCTGGTGGTCACGCCCGAGCGCGTGGTCGAGACCGCGACGAGCTACGACCGCCCGGCCGGCGTCGACTGGGACGCCGTCGACGACGAGACGGTGGCCGAGATCCCGGTGCTGGCGGCGCTCCGGGACTAGGCGGGCCGGAGGTCGCAGTACCGGAACGGGCGCCCGTCGACCTCGCGGGTGACGGTGCCGGCCGACGCGACGGCGATCGGCTCGTCGAACGACGGCGAGGCGTGGACGAACGTGTGGAACTCGCCGTGTTCGCCGCAGGGGTCGACGTCGTCGGGGAGGTCGGCCAGCAGGTCGCGGTCATAGGCCCGGCAGGCCAGGTCGGCGAGGTCGGGCTCGACGCAGACCAGGGTCGCCCGGATGCCGGCTTCGAGCACCGCGCGGGCGACCGCGCCGGTGTCCCGGCCCCAGATCGGGAACAGCGCGGCGAGGTCGGTGTCGGCAACCCGCTCCTCGCGGTAGGCCCGCACGTCCGGGAGGGCGAGGTCGGCGAAGGCGACGGCGTCGACGCCGGTCGCCGCGAGGTCGGCCATCGCGGCGGCCATCCGGTCGTTGTAGGCCTCGTGGGTGGCGTCGGGCACCTCGACCACCCGCAGCGGGAGGCCCGCG
>CAYWNQ010000087.1:0-8905 GCA_964459695.1 uncultured Halobacteriales archaeon
GCCTCGAGGAGCGCGGCGACGTCATCGTCATCGGCGCGACCAACCGCGTCGACGCGCTCGACCCGGCGCTGCGCAGGGGCGGCCGGTTCGACCGCGAGATCGAGATCGGCGTCCCGGACAAGGAGGGTCGCATGGAGATCCTCCAGGTCCACACCCGCGGGATGCCGCTGAGCGACGAGGTCGACCTCGAGGGCTACGCTGACTCCACGCACGGCTTCGTCGGCGCGGACGTCGAGGCGCTCACGAAGGAGGCCGCGATGAACGCCCTCAGGCGCATCCGGCCGGAGCTGGACCTCGAGGCCGACGAGATCGACGCCGAGATCCTCGAGGCGATGACCGTCACCGCGACGGACTTCAAGGAGGCGATGAAGGACGTCACGCCCTCGGCGATGCGGGAGGTGTTCGTCGAGACGCCCGACGTCAGCTGGGCCGACGTCGGCGGCCTCGAGGAGACCGAGGAGCGGCTGCGCGAGACCATCCAGTGGCCGCTGGACTACCCCGAGGTGTTCGAGCAGATGGACCTGGACGCGGCCAACGGCGTCCTGCTGTACGGCCCGCCCGGCACCGGCAAGACGCTGCTCGCCAAGGCCGTCGCCAACGAGGCCGAGTCCAACTTCATCTCCATCAAGGGCCCGGAGCTGCTGAACAAGTACGTCGGCGAGTCCGAGAAGGGCGTCCGCGAGGTGTTCGAGAAGGCCCGGTCGAACGCGCCGACCGTGATCTTCTTCGACGAGATCGACTCCATCGCCGGCGAGCGGGGCCGTCGCATGGGCGACTCCGGCGTCGGCGAGCGCGTGGTCTCCCAGCTGCTGACCGAGCTCGACGGCCTGGAGGACCTCGAGGACGTGGTGGTCGTCGCCACCACCAACCGGCCCGACCTCATCGACGCCGCGCTGCTGCGGCCCGGCCGGCTGGACCGCCACGTCCACGTCCCGGTCCCCGACCAGGCGGCCCGGCGGGCCATCTTCGCGGTCCACACCGCAAGCAAGCCCCTGGCCGACGACGTCGACCTGGACGACCTCGCGGCCCGGACCGGCGGCTACGTCGGCGCCGACATCGAGGCCGTCTGCCGGGAGGCCTCGATGGCCGCGACCCGGGAGTTCGTCAACAGCGTCGACCCCGAGCAGGCCGCCGAGAGCGTCGGGAACGTGCTGGTGACCGCCGACCACTTCGAGACGGCCCTCGAGGAGGTCAACCCCTCCGTCACCGACGAGGTCCGCGAGGAGTACGAGGAGATCGAGGAGCGCTTCGAGCGCGGCACCGTCGAGGACGAGGAGGCCACGGCGCCCCGGACGTTCCAGTAAAAAAGGCCCCGGCCAGCGCGCCGGGCGTGCTCCTGGGGAGCCCCGTGGGCTCCATTCATCCCCCCGTCGCGTTCCACCTACCCCTCACCATTACTCCGTTTCGCGGGCGTAACGTACACGGGCGGCGAGCCGCTGGCACCGGCGTGGCCAGTCGTTGCCAGAACTGCGGCGCCGCCGTCACCGACCGCTACGAGCGCGTGTTCTCCCCCGCCGACGTCGAGGGCGTCAGGGTCTGTCCGCACTGCGACGACAAGCTACGCGAGGGGAGCGAGGTCCGCGAGGCGCGGGCGCCCCGCGAGTGAGGTCGGGCCCGGACGGCGCTACTCCAGCGGCTCGGCGGCGTCCTCGGCGATCAGCGGCTCCGCGTTGGGCGCCGGGAGAGTCACCACGTCGTCCGTCGAGAGGTCGTAGGCCCGGTCGTCGACGCCGAAGATCTCGCCCACGTCGCGGGTGATGCGGACGGTCGTGCGCCGGACGTCCGCCTCGTCGCCGGCGGCCTCCGCCGGCGGCTCCGCGTCGGCCGCCTCCGGGTCTGTCGGCTCCGCTTGCCCAGCCTCTGCGCCTGCCGAGCCACCGCCATTCGAGGCGTCGGCCTCCGGGGTCGACGCCTCCGCTCCGGCCGCGCCCTCCTCGTCCGGCGGCGGCCCCGGCGGACCCTCGGCCGGTGGCACCTCGCGGACCTCGTCGCCGGCCCCGGCTGCTGCAGCATCGGGGGGCTCGTCGGGCGGCTCGGCCTCGTCGGATCCGCCGGCGTCCGCCTCCGCGTCGTCGTCGGCGCCCATCAGGTCTGCCGCCTCGACGTCCGGCTCGTCGACGCCGCGAGGCGGGTGCTCGGACGGGTCGGCCTTGCCCGCCCCGGCGTCCTCGTCGACCATGGCCATCACGTCCCGGCGGTTGTCCCGGATGGCGCCCACGAGCTGTTCGAACAGCGCCGCCTCCTCGTCGGTGAGGCCCTCCTCCTCGGTCGGCATGTCGGCGGCGGCCAGCGACGCCATCCTGACGACCTTGCCGACCCGGCGCTCGTAGATGGCCTCGACGGTCGACCGGGCGGTCTCGATGTCGTCGGTGAGCCGGCGGACGTCGTCGTCGGCGAACGGGTCCTCGGCGGCCTCGACGGCGGTGGCGCGCTCGGCGCGGAGCTCCGCGATGAACTCGCCGGCGTCCGCGTAGAAGCTGGCCCGGAGCCGCTGGAGGCTGTCGGTCTGGCGCTCGGTGCTCTGGACCGACTGGAGTTCGCTCAGGTTCATTCTCGTACCTTCTCGGCTCGGCCACGGGCCATCAGGAACGCGCCGAGGTGTTCCGGGACGGAGTGGTCACCCGCGGGGAGTGTAAAGCTGTCGCCCCCCAGCTCGGCCGCGACCTCGCTCGCCAGCCGGACGGTGATGTCGTGGCCGCGGAACGTCTCCGGGACGGCGTCGACGAGCGGGTCGAAGTCGGCGACCGCGTCGCGGTCGATCCGCCGGACGGCCAGCGCCGAGCCGCCGTGGAGGCTCCCTGGCAGCCGGATGAGCCGGTTGACGTCGGTGGTCACCGGCTCGTCGATGGGCGCCGCCTCCGCCGCGACGGTCCGGGGGAACAGCGCCTTCGCCAGCGACACCACCGCGGGGTGGACGTCGACGTTGCCGGCGGCCAGCTCCGCGCGGTTGTCGGCCATCGCCGAGAGCGCGGCGGCGGCCTTCCCCTCGCCGATGCCCTCGAACGCCCGCAGCCGGTCGACCGCGGCCTCGTCCTCGAGCCCGGCGACCTCGTCGACCAGCGCCATGAGCCGGTCGTGGAGCCGCCCGCCCCAGCCGCCGTCGGGCAGCGACCGGCGCTCGGCGGGCGTCGTCCGCCCCGACGCGCCGCTGACGGTCTCGGTGTCGACGACGTCGTCGAACCCCGACTCGGGGTCGGGGCCGCGCACGTAGTCGACGACCTCGCGGCGCCCGGTCCGGTCCAGCGGCCGGACCGCGGGATCCCGGACGTGGACGTGGTAGCCCCGGCCGCCCGAGAACACGACCGTCAGGTCCTCGAACCCGAAGTCCGCCTCCAGGAGGTCCAGCAGCCGGACCAGCGCGTCCTTGCAGGTCGCCAGCATCTCGGCGTAGGCGTCCTCGGTCGGGTCGACGCCGGGGAGGTGGTCGGCGTCGAGGTCGAACACCAGGTCCGACTCGCGCCAGCCCTTCTCGGCCATCCGGCCGGCGCCGGGGTCGTCGTACCGCCCCGCCGAGAAGTAGACGTGGCGCGGTCGCTCGCGCGCGAGGAACTCCCCCAGCGACCCCCCGCCGGCGACGTCGAGCCAGGACTCGTGGCGCACCATCGTCGTGCCGCCGCCAGTCCAGGGGATGTAGCCCCACTCGCGCTCGTTGGCCGCCGGTGGCGGCGTGAGCCCGTCGCCGTCGGCGAGTCGACGGTAGTGGTCGCCGAAGCGCCCGCGGAGGTACTCGCGGGTCCGCTCGTCCATCGACCGCGGCTTGGGTGGTACCCCCCAAAAGGGTTGCTGCCCCTCGGCGGAAGTGATCGGCACGTGGTCGAATCTCGGACCGTTGGACCGGCCCCTGGACCGCCGTTCGCGCTCGGTGGCGTCCACCGCAACCGCGACCGCAACTCGTGTTTGAACCGAGGCGGACCGCCGGAATGCCCCGGCGGTATCATCGGCTCACGTACGAGTGGCGGTGGGGTGTCGCGGTCGCGGGCGAGAGCAGTCGTTCTTGCGACCGGTAGCCTGCCGGCGGTACGATCGGGAAGCACCTGCCGCGGTCGCTGTCGCGGTCCATCGCAGCCCTGGGGCCGAACGGACCGGAACCCGGTCCCGGGAGCAGGGACGCGACCGGAGAACCCTCACGCCACGTCGGCGGCGGGGAGTGTCACCCGGAACCGTGCGCCCCAGTCGGGGTGGTCCGCCAGCGCCACCGTCCCGCCGTAGACGTCCGCCAGCCGGGAGACGATGTAGAGGCCGAGGCCGTCGCCCGCACTGGCGGCGCCCTGCTCGCCCAGCTCGAAGCAGTCCTCGCGCACCGCGTCGGGGATGCCGTCGCCGTCGTCGGCGACGATCACCTCGACCGAGCCGCCGTCGTGGCTGGCCTCGACGCTGACGGTCAGGTCGGTCGGGTCGTTGTGGGCGACTGCGTTCTCGAGCAGGTTCGAGAACAGCTGGTGGACCAGGCCGTCGGCGACCACCACGAGGTCGTCGGGCACCGACGACCGGACCTCGACCTGCGGATAGCTGTTGGCGACGCTCGCGACCTCCTCGCGGAGCACCGCCGAGAGGTCGACGCGGTCGTGCTCGCGGGCCTCGTCGAGGGTCTCGATGAGCGTGTCGGCGTCCTCCAGCAGCCGGACGGTGGAGTCGCTCCGGCGACTGATGACCTCGAGGGAGTCCTCTCCCTCGGGCTGCACGTGGTCTTCCAGCAGGTCGGCGTGGCCGTTGATGGCCATCATGTCGTTGCGGATGTCGTGACGGAGCAGTCGCGTGAGCAGCACGAGGGTCTCGCGCTGCTCCTCGACGCGGTCGGCCAGCTTCCGGTTGGTGGTGGCCCGCCCGCGGTTGGCGCCGGCGACGGCGCCGAACGCCCCACCCATGCTGCCGAACACGACCGCCTGGCTGGCGAAGTCGGCGGTCACCTGCCCGCCGACGAGCGAGCCGGCGTGGGCCCACACCGCCAGCCCGAACAGCAGCAGGAAGCCGCCGAAGCACCACGCCATCAGCGCGTAGCGCTCCTCGGAGTCGAGCTCGCTGCGCTCGACGGTCACCCCCAGCACCAGCATCACGCCGCCGAACAGGACGTGGGTCACCAGCTCGTACAGCGCCCGGTGGGTCGTCGAGACCTCGGGCAGCACCGCCTCCGCCCAGAGGGTCACGCCGGCCACGACGAAGACGAGCCCCAGCGCCGCGACCAGGACCGCGCCGTCGAACTGGGCCCGCAGGTCCCCGGCCATCCTACCCGGTTCAACGCGGCGCCCGACATAAACGGTTCGGCCGCCACGAAAGCTTGCGGCCGGGATTTCGGGCCCACCGCTACCGCACCAGCGTCCGCATCTCGCAGGAGAGCACCACCGTGCCGTCCTGGTTGCGTACCTCGAGGTCGTACGTGACTACCCCGCTGCCCGGCCCGTCGTCGCGTGCGCGCTTGTCGAGGACCTCCGACTCGACGTGGACGGTGTCGCCGACGAACGTCGGCGCCCGGAACCGGAGCGCGTCGATGCCGTAGAACGCCACGACGGCCTCGCGCTCCTCGGGCGTCCGGGACTGCCACAGCAGCCCCGTCGCCACGGCCAGCACCAGCGTCCCGTGGGCGATGCGCTCGCCGAACGGCGAGTCGGCCATCGCCTCGGCGTCGGTGTGGAGGTGGTTGAAGTCCCCCGAGACGCCGGCGAAGTTGGCGACGTCGGCGTCGGTGATGGTTCGCCCGCCGGTCTCGTGGGCGTCGCCGACCGCGACCTCCTCGAACAGGCTCGCCGCCGCGTCCCCGCGGTCCTCCTCAGCCATCGTCGCTCCCCTCACCCCGGAACAGCCGGAAGGTGGTGCCCCCGGTGGCGACGAGCCGCCGCTCGCCCTCGTGGTCGACGCTGACCTCCGCGTCGGTGACCCCGATGGAGTCGCCGGCCCGGACCACCTCGGCCTCGACCAGCAGGTCGTCGGTCGCCGGCCTGAGGTACTTCACGTTGAGGTCCGTGGTGGTCATCTCGACGGCCGCCGGGTCCTCGAACGTGGAGCGCAGGGCGAACCCCGAGGCGGTGTCGATGGCGGTCGCGGTGACCCCGCCGTGGACCACGCCGGCGGTCAGGTTCGCGACCCCGTCGTGGAACGGCACCGTGAAGGCGGCGTAGCCCGGCGCGGTCTCCCGCAACGACAGGCCCAGGTGGCCGAACAGCTCGTGGTCGTCGATGGCGCGCTCGAGGGCCGCGACGTCGCCGTCGGCGTCGGCGCTCATCGCCCCTCGAACTCGGGCTCGCGGTCCTCCATGAACGCCGCGGCGCCCTCCATCATGTCGTCGGTCTGCAGCAGGAGACCGAAGGCCTGGGACTCCAGCTCCACGCCGGCGCTGAAGTCCTGGTCGCGCCCGCGGGTGATGACGCGCTTGGCCTTCCGGAGCGCGATGGGCGGCCCGGTCACGAGGTCCTCGACGAACGCCTCGACGGTCTCCTCGAACTCGTCGCCGGGCACCGCCCGGTTGATGAGGCCCCACTCGGCGGCGCGCTCGGCGGAGATGCGGTTGCCCCGGAAGATCAGCTCCTTGGCGCGGGCGTCGCCCAGCATCCGGACCGCCCGCTGGGTGCCCCCGCCACCGGGGATGAGCCCGAGGTCGATCTCCGGGAACCCGAACTCCGAGCCCGTGGTCGCGACCCGGAGGTCGCAGGCCAGCGCCAGCTCGTGGCCCCCGCCGAGACAGTAGCCGTCGATCTTCGCCAGCGTCGGGCGCGGGAACTCCTCGATGGCGCGGTAGACCTCGCCGGGCTCGACCTCGTGGGGGTCGATGGCGCTGAAGGCGGTGATGTCGGCGCCCGCCGAGAACGCGCGGTCGCCGGCGCCCTCGAACGTGACCGCGCGGACCTCGTCGACGTCGACGGCGTCCAGCAGGTGGATCACCTCGTCCATCAGGTCGGGGTTGATGGCGTTCATGCGCTCGGGCCGGTCGAGCTCGATGGCGAGCAGGCCGTCGTCGCGGAGCTCGTGGTTGATGGTGGTGTAGTCCCGGCCGCCGCCCTCGCCGTACTCGAAGAAGCCCGCGCCGGCGTCCACGCCGGTGTCGCCGGCCTCGACCAGCTCGACGAGGTGGGCCGCGGGCTCGTAGCGGTCGGCGCCGGTGGCCTCGTGGAGCTCCCGCAGCTTCGCGAGCACCCTGTCGAGCCCCAGCTTGTCGGCGCGCCGGCAGGGGCCCTCGGGGAAGCCCGCGCCGAGCCGCATCCCGGTGTCGATGGCCTCCGCCGTCGCGACGTCGTCGCCGATCAGCCTGGCGGCCTCGTTGACCATCCGCGCCTCGATGCGGAGCCAGTCGAACGCCTCGTCGACGTCGTCGGGGCCGTAGTCGGCGCCGTCGCCGTCCTCGTAGTCGTAGTACCCTCTGCCGGTCTTCCGGCCGAGCTCGTCGGCGTCGACCTTCTCCTGGACGACGGGCGGGATCGGGTCCCCGGCCTCCTTGCGGACGTGGTAGCCGATGTCGATGCCGGTCATGTCGCTCAGCTCGAACGGGCCCATCGGGTAGCCCCGCTCGTGGACCATCGTCGCGTCGACGGTCCGGACGTCGGCCTCCCCGTCGCTGACCATCCAGGCGGCCTCGTCGCCGAACGGCCCCAGCACCGAGTTGACGACGAACCCGCGGACGTCCTTCCGGACGTGGATGGGCGTCCTGTCGATGGCCTCGACGAACGCGTAGGCGGTGTCGGCGGTGTGGTCGCTGGTCTCGGCGCCGTGGATGACCTCGACCAGCTCCATCTTCACCGGCGGGTTGAAGAAGTGCATCCCCACGACCTGGTCGGGGCGGTCGGTCGCTCCGGCCATCTCGGTGACCGACAGCGACGAGGTGTTCGACGCCAGGATGGCGTCCTCGTGGGTGTACTCGTCCAGGTCGCCGAAGATGTCCTTCTTGAGGTCCATCTTCTCCGGTGCCGCCTCGACGACGAGGTCGGCCTCGGCCACCGCGGCCTCGAGGTCGACGGCGGTCTCGATGCGGTCCAGCACCGCCGCCGGGTCCTCGTCGAGGCGGTCCTTCTCGGCGAGCTTCTCCAGCGACCACTCGATCTCCTCGAGGCCCTCCTCGACGAGCTCGGCCTCGATGTCCCGCATCACCACGTCGTAGCCCGCCATCGCGACCACCTCGGTGATGCCGTGTCCCATGCTCCCCGCGCCCAGCACCGCGACGCGGTCGACGTCGTCGATTCCGACCGTCATGGCGCTGGCTGCTGACGGAACGGCCTTAACTCCGTCGCCAGCGGTTAGCGATGTTAGCATCTCGGGCAGGAATCGTGTCCGGCGTAAATCTTCGGAGTTGCCCTCGCCAGCGTCCCTATCGCCCCAACGTCTACCCGACTGCGTGACCGCTCGGGGTGCGCCTGGACCGCAACCGCTGGCCGCCCCGAACTGCGTCTCCGCACCGGAGGAACCCGCTCGCCCGCTCGCTAGCAGCTTCTGACCCTGGGTCCCCAACAGCAGACCGCCACTCGCGCTTGACCGCGGGATTCCGCCGCCCCCGCCCGCTCGACCGCGAGGATTCCCGGGTGATTCCCCCGCCACCGCCAACCGCTGCTCGTGCTTGAACCTAGGATTCCGCCGGAAAGCCCCCGCCCGCTCGACCGCTAGGATTCCGTAGTGCTTCCCCCGCCACCGCCAACCGCCACCCGTGCTTGACCCTAGGATACCGCCGGAAAGCCCCCGCCCGCTCGACTTGGGGGACTCGTTGTGCTCCTCGTTCGGTCGCTCCGCTCCCTCACTTCGGTGCTTACTTCGTCCGCCGTCGTCGAGCGTGAGGTCGGGCCGCAGGCCCGACCTCTGCGTTCCGTCGCGGCGACGCCGCGACGCGGGCGGCCCCTTTCAGTCCCACCCGTGTCGGCTGACCGGCCGGCCGACTGGCCGGGAGCGGCGCTCGGGCCGCGACCCGGGGAAGGGCAGGCCTGCCGGCCGG
>CAYWNQ010000088.1:0-8807 GCA_964459695.1 uncultured Halobacteriales archaeon
GGGCGGATGCTGTTGCGGCGGTCGAGCCTGTGCATCCAGTCCAGCGCCTCGGGGCTTTCCGGGCGGTGGGGGCGGTCCAGGTGGAGGATGCGGTCCAGCGCCTCGGGGCATTCCATGCGGTGGCGGCGGTCCAAGCAGAGCATGCGGAGGCGGTCAAGTGCCACGGGGCATTCCGGGCGGAATCCAGGACTCACGTGAAGGAGTCGAGGGAGCCTGCGCGAAGCGGAGGGCACCGTACCTCTGTCAAAGCAATCACCCTCACCACCGCCCGCATTTTGCCGGGGAGGGGTAGCTTCTTCAGCGTCGGGGTCGCCATCCCCGCCATGACGTACGACACGGTGCGGGACGCCGACCCCGCCGTCGCCGACGCCCTCGAGGGGGAGCGCCACCGCCAGAACGACACGCTGGCGATGATCGCCAGCGAGAACCACGTCTCGGAGGCGGTGATGGAGGCCCAGAGCTCCGAGCTGACCAACAAGTACGCCGAGGGCTACCCGGGCGAGCGCTACTACGGCGGCTGCGAGTACGCCGACGCGGTCGAGCAGCTCGCCATCGACCGCGCGACGGAGCTGTGGGGGGCCGAGCACGTCAACGTCCAGCCCCACTCGGGCTCGCAGGCCAACATCGGCGTCTACCTCGCGGTGCTCGACCCCGGCGACCGCATCCTCTCGCTGGACCTGACCCACGGCGGCCACCTCAGCCACGGCCACCCGGCGAACCTCGCCGGCCAGGTGTACGAGGTCGAGCAGTACGAGGTCGACGCCGACACCGGCTACCTCGACTACGAGGGCCTGGCGGCCACCGCCGAGGAGTTCCGGCCCGACGTCGTCGTCTCGGGCTACTCGGCGTACCCCCGCGAGGTTGACTGGGCGCGCATCCAGGACGTCGCCGAGTCCGTCGGCGCCCACCACCTCGCCGACATCGCCCACATCACCGGCCTCGTCGCCGCCGGCGTCCACGACTCGCCCGTCGGCGTCGCGGACTTCGTCACCGGCTCGACCCACAAGACCATCCGCGCCGGCCGTGGCGGCATCATCATGTGCGGCGAAGAGCACGCCGACGCCGTCGACGACGCGGTGTTCCCGGGCTCGCAGGGCGGCCCACTGATGCACAACATCGCCGGCAAGGCCGTCGGCTTCGGCGAGGCCCTCGAGCCGGCGTTCGAGGCCTACGCCGAGCAGACCGTCGCCAACGCCCGGGCGCTGGCCGACCGGCTCGACGACCACGGCCTGGACCTGGTCTCGGGCGGCACCGACAACCACCTGGTGCTGGTCGACCTCCGGCCCTCCCACCCCGACACCACCGGCAAGGAGGTCGAGACGGCGCTGGAGGACGCCGGCATCGTCCTCAACGCCAACACCGTCCCCGGCGAGACGCGGTCGGCGTTCGAGCCCTCGGGCATCCGGGCGGGCACGCCCGGGCTGACGACCCGCGGCTTCGACGAGGCCGCCTGCCGGGAGGTGGCCGACTGCATCGCCCGGGTCGTCGACGCCCCCCACGACGAGGGGGTCGTCGCCGAGGTCTCCGGGCGCGTCGACGCGCTGACCGACGAGTTCCCGCTGTACGACTGACGGGGACGACGCGGGCGAGCGATCCGAGCGGCGTCAGCTCGACTCGGCGTCCCGGCGGGCGTTGAGCTTGGCCTGCTCGCGGGCGCTGGGGTTGACCGACTCCTTGAACGGGATCTCGGCCACCGTCGCGAACACCGGCTCGCCGGGCTCCTCGGCGTACTCGTCGGGCAGGTGGACCTGGAACTCCAGGTCGAGCGACTCGTCGTAGATGCGGTCGTCCAGCGGCGTGTCGCTGACCGCCTGGATCTTCTCGGCGGGGACGAACCCCATGCCGATGTTGGTCTCGAGGTCGGGGTTCCACCACGGCGAGGTGAGGTAGCCACACTCCTCGCCGGTGTCGGGGTCGGAGATGAGCCAGAAGTCCGGCGCGTAGTCCCTGATGGGCTCGCCGGCCATCTTGAGCCCGACGAGCTTCAGGTTGAACGGGTAGTCGCCGTCGTCGATGAGCGCCTGCTGGCGCTCGAGCGCCTCCTTGCCGATGTAGTCGGCGTCCTTGTCGTCGGGCACCTGGAACCCCAGGTCGACCTGGAACGGCGAGGTCTCGTGGTCGAGGTCCTGGCCCCAGGACATGATGCCCGCCGCGATCCGGCGGTGGTGGCCGGGCGCGATCTGCATCCCGCCGTGGGCCTTGACGGTCTCGAGCACCGGGTCCCAGACGCGCTCGGCGTTCTCCATCGCGTCCTTCACGTAGATCTCGAAGCCCTTCTCGCCGGAGAAGCCGGTCTGGCTCACCAGCACGTCGGCGCCGTTGACCTCGGCCTCCATCAGGCCGTAGTAGGGAATCTCGCTCACCGCCTCGCCGACGACGTCGACCATCACGTCCTCCGAGAGGGGTCCCTGGATCTGCATCGGCGCGACGTCGATCTCGTCGATCTCGACGTCGAAGTCCATGCCGACGTTGACGCCCTGGAGCCACTGCATCAGCGTCGAGTCCGAGATGGAGAACCAGAACTCGTCCTCGGCGGGCCGGAGCAGCACCGGGTCGTTGAGCACGCCGCCGTCCTCGTTGCAGAGGATGACGTACTTGCCGTGCATCGGGTCGATCTCGGTGGCGTCGCGGGTGATGACGTAGTTGGTCAGCGCCTCGGCGTCGGGGCCCTGGACGCGGATCTGTCGCTCGACGGCGACGTCCCACAGCGTGACGCTGTTGGTGAGCGCGTCGTACTCGGCCATGGCGCCGCCGTCCTCGGGCTCCACCAGCCCGCGGGGGTGGTAGATGCGGTTGTAGACGGTACAGCGCCAGGCGCCCTCCTCCTGGAAGGACTTGTGGAAGAACGGCGACTTGCGCACGCGCGTCGACACCAGCATCTCGATGCCGGGGTCGCCGCTCTGGCGGAGGTTCCGCGGCACGATGCGGTCGGACTGGTCGACGCTCGGGTGGTTGGGGTGGTCCTGGGAGTCGGACATTCCCGTCGTACGACGACGCTGTTCCTAATAAAAGACGGTACGAAAAATGCCGCCCGTTTATTGCCGGCTCCGGCCCGGTGCGGGCCTCCGCGGTGGGGCCTCAGTCGGCCTCGTCCTCGCCGGCCAGCGTGGCGGCGATCAGGTTGCGCATCCCCCGGCGCAGCCGCCCGCTCATCGCCGTCGAGGACAGCCCCAGCTCGTCGGCCAGCTCGTCCAGGGACATCTCGCGGGGCTCCACGAAGTAGCCCTTCTCGTAGGCCAGCTTGAGGGCGGTCCGCTGCTCCTCGGTCAGCCCGAACGACGACGCCGCGCCGGCGCGCTCGTTGCCGTAGATCTCGATGATGTCGAGCGCGATGTCCCGGTCGATGGCGTGCTCCCAGACGGCGTTCAGCGCCGCCCGGTCCGGCAGCAGCATCCGGACGAGCCACCCCTCGTTCTCGGTCTCGGTGTGGACCGTGAACCCGCTGGCGTCGGTCACCGCCTCCGAGAGGAACTCCGTGTCGTCGGTGTGCTCGATGTAGTAGACCCCCGCGTCGTCGGCCCACTCGATCAGCTCGTACGCGGCGACCGTGGGGTCGGCGTCAAGCGACCGCTCGAGCGCCTCGCGGTCGTCGTACTCCACGAGGAAGGGGAACACGCTCGTCCCCGGGTCGGTGGTCCCCTCGGCGACGACCCTGACATGGACGCCCTCGAGCCGTCGCACGGTCGGCATCAGGGCGAGCCGGTCGTGCTCGATGTGGACGGTGGCGGTGATGGACATGCTGCGGCTACGTGCGGTGGGTTCCCGGTCCCGGGTGGTGGCTGCTCGTCGCGTGAGTGATGCGGGACCGTTGGCACCGAGCGACCAATAGTGTACTGCCGGCGCCGGGGCGGGGGCCACCGTAGCTCACAGCCGGCGAACGCCGACCATGTAGGCGGGGTTCGCGCTCCAGCGCCGCTGGAAGTCGGTCTCGACGGCGAACGCGACCTCCCACCCGCCCACCGCGTCGAACCGCCGCCGGAGCTCCGCCGGCGTGATGCCGTACAGCGGCCCGCGGTCCCGGCGTGCGTCGCCCAGGACGACGTAGAGGCCGCCGCCCGGCACCACCTCGCCGAGTCCCGCCACGAACCGGTCGCGCTCGGCGTCGCCCAGGACGTGGAACATCGCCGAGTCCAGCACCGTCCGGAACGAGAGGCCGGCGTCGGCCAGCCCGCCGAGGTCGAGCGCGTCCCAGACCGCGAACTCGGCGTCGCTCCCCCGCCACTCGGCCTTCGCGCGGGCCTGCCGGACGGCCAGCGGCGAGAGGTCGACGCCGAGCACCCGGTGGCCCCGGTCGGCGAGGTACAGCGACAGGTCGCCGGTGCCACAGCCGACGTCCAGCACCGGGCTCTCGACCAGCCCGGCCTCGACCAGCCGGACGAGGGCGGGCTGGGGCCGCCCGATGTCCCAGTTCGGGCGCCCGCGGTACGCCGCGTCGTAGACGTGCGTGAGGGGACGCGGGGCGCCCGCCGCTACCGCGCTCATGCCGGGACCTCCGGTGTCGTCGCGTCCATGCGACCGGGTAGGACCTGCGCCGACGTAACGCTGGCCACGGCGTCGGCTGCGTCGCGCATCCCCACCCGGTCGGCGCGCCGACTGCCCGACCGACGGAGGCCCCTCGGCGCCGACGCTTAAGTGGCTCACACGCCTCCGTCCGGTATGCGGAACTACCACATCACCTCGGTCTGGGGCATCCCGATCCGGGTCAACACGTCGCTGCTGGTCTTCCTGCCCATCCTGGCGTGGCTGATCGGCAGCGGCGCCCAGATCGAGACCTACGCGGGGTTCATCGAGTTCCTCACCGGCGTCGGCTTCGACGTCGAGGTCCTCCGGGACGGGTACACGCCGTGGGTCATCGGCGTGCTCGCCGCGGTCGGGCTGTTCGTCAGCGTCACCGTCCACGAGCTGGGCCACTCCTGGGTCGCGTTGCGCTACGGCGTCGAGATCGAGTCCATCACGCTCTGGATCCTCGGCGGGATGGCGGCGCTGAAGTCCATCCCGCGGGAGTGGGACCGGGAGTTCTGGATCGCCATCGCCGGCCCGGTGACGAGCGCCCTGCTGGGCGGGGTCTGCGCGGTCGGCCTCCTGGTGACGCCCGGGTCGGTCCCCGTCGCGCGGTTCGTGGTCGGCTGGCTGGCCGTCGCGAACGTCACGCTCGCGGTCTTCAACCTCCTGCCGGCGTTCCCGATGGACGGCGGACGCATCCTCCGGGCGCTGCTGGCCCGCCGCCGGCCGTACGCGACCGCGACGCGGACGGCCAGCCGGGTCGGGGTCGTGTTCGCGTTCCTGTTCGTGGTCGTCGGCGTGTTCACCCTCCAACTCATCCTCCTGCTGCTGGGGCTGTTCATCTACGCCGCCGCGACCACCGAGTCCCGGACCGTCCTGCTCGACGAACTGCTCGAGGGCATCACCGTCGGCGAGATCATGACCGCCGACCCGCCGACCGTCGACGCCGACACCTCCGTCGAGACGTTCGCGAACCGGCTGCTCGCCGACCGCAAGCCGGTCCACCTCGTCACCGACGAGGACGGCGCCGTCGTCGGGGTCGTGGCCCTGGCCGACCTCCGGGGCGTCGCGCCCGACGAGCGGGCAGACACGCCGGTGTCGGCGGTGATGCGGGAGGTCCCGTCGGTGCCCTCGGCGGGCGACGCCTTCGACACCCTGGCCGAACTGTCGGGCGGGGGGTCGACCACCGCGCTGGTCGAGGACCGCGGGTCGGTCGTCGGCGTGCTCTCGGAGTCGGACTACGCCCACGCCATCACCGTCCGGAAGGGGTTCCGGAGCGGGCTCTGAGGCCTGCGGGTCGACGGTCGACCGGAACCGCGGCGCTGAGCCACCCGGCGCGGCCAGTCTTTATGGGTGCCTGGCGCGACCACGGCCGCCATGGACGACGTCGACGTGGACGAACTGGTTGCGTCGCTGACGCCGCGCGAGGAGAACAGGGCGATAAAGAGCTACCAGAACACGGTCGCCGTGGCCTGCCCGGCCTGCGACGAGCCGTTCGCGGACCTGGTGGTCTGCAAGGAGAACCCGACCAGCCTCAACCTCTCGCGCCAGCTCGACTTCTGCGTGGGGGTGTCCGACGGGCGGGCGTTCATCTTCACCCACCAGCAGTGACCGGACCGGGGGGACGGACCTCCGCGGACCGACGCGAGGGACGGTCCGACCCTCGACCGGGCAGTCGTCCTCGCCGGTGGCCCGATCAGTCCTCGAGGTGTTCCACGCCCGACACCTCGAACCGCGCCCCGCCCGGCGGGCTCTCCTCGATGGCGATCTCCCAGCCGTGGGCCTCCACGATGGACCGGACGATGGCCAGGCCGAACCCGGTCCCCGACTCGTGGGTGGTGTAGCCCGACTCGAACACGTCCGAGCGGTCCGCCGGCGGGATGCCCGGCCCGTTGTCCTCGACGGCGAACCCGGACGGGGTCGGTTCGACCAGGATCGAGACGTCGGAGCCGCCGTGCTGGACGGCGTTGGCGAACAGGTTCTCGAACACCGCCTGGAGGCGCCCCTCGTCGGCCATCACCCGCACGCCGTCGACCGTGACGTCCAGGCTGGCGTCCTCCTCCCTGAGGGAGTGCCAGGCCCCCTCGGCGACCGCCGCGAGCGAGACGGGGTCCGGGTCCGAGACCGTCTTGCCCTGGCGGGCCAGGGTCAGCATGTCGTCGATGAGGCCGTCCATCCGATCGAGCGCCCGAGCGACGGTGCGGTGGTTGTCCGAGTCCCGCTCCGTCCGGATCAGTTCGAGGGTCCCGGTCGCGACGTTGAGGGGGTTGCGCAGGTCGTGGCTCACGACGGAGGCGAACTCGTCGAGCCGGTCGTTCTGGCGCTCGAGCCGCCGCTCGTACTCCTTGCGGTCGGTGATGTCGATGACGGCGCCCGGGAACCGCGCGGCCTCCCCGTCCTCGCACTCGACCTTCCCCCGCGAGGCCACCCACCGGAGGTCGCCGTCTGCGTCCCGGACCCGGTACTCGGCCTCGTACTCGCCACACTCCTCGATCGCCGCCCGCAGTGTCGCCTCAACGCGCTCGCGGTCCTCGTCGTGGACGGCGTCCAGGAACGCCTGGACGTCCACGCCCTCGCTGGCTGCCTCGGGGTCGATGTCGAACGTCCGGGCGAACTCCGGCCCGGTGGTCACCGTTCCCGACCGGACGTCCCACTCCCAGGTCCCCACGGCGCCGGCCTCGACCGCCGCCTCCATCTTGTTCTTCGTCCGCTGTATCTCCTGCTCGCGGTGCTTCTCCGCCGTGATGTCGGTCGCGAACCCCGCGACCCGGACGACATCGCCCGCCCCGTCGCGTATCGGCTCGCCGCGGACGCGGACCCAGCGCCCGAAGTCCTCGCCCTCGTTGACGCGGTACTCGATGGTTATCGACTCGCCCGCCGACATCCGCTCCATGTGCTCGACGACCATGTCGCGGTCCTCGGGGTGGATCCCGTTCAGGAAGTCCCGTGAGGACTCCCGGAGCCGCTCGACGGACCGGCCCCAGATGTCCTCGTAGGCGTCGTTGATGAACAGGAGCTCGCCCCAGTCGTGGGTGAAGATGTAGAGGATCCGGTCGGTGGCCCGCGCCAGCTCCCCCAGGTGTCGCTCGGCCCGCTCGGCCTGTGCCCGCGAGACCACGTTCCGGATCCTGTTGGCGAGGATCTCGTAGCCCTCCGTCCCGACGCCCTTCCGGAGGTAGTCCGTGACCCCCGCCGAGATCGCGTCGCTGGCGATCTCCTCGCTGCCCTTCCCCGTGTACAGCAGGAAGGGAAGGTCGGCGTCGGTCTCCCGGACCGCCTCGAGGAACTCGAGACCGTCCATGTCGGGCATCTGGTAGTCGCTGACGACGCAGTCGAACTCGCCATCGTCGACCCGCTGGAGTCCGGCGGTGCCGCCGTACTCGGTCGCGACCTCGAAGTCGTCGTGGTCGGCCTCGAGGTGCCGTGCCGTCACGTCGGCCACGTCCTGGTCGTCGTCGACGACCAGGACCCGGACCCGGCCCTCCCCGTCCGGCACGGTCCCTGCTGTCCCCGTCCCCCCTGCAGCGTACCCCATGGCGGCGTTCTTCCGACGAGATAGCCCGGCTCGACGGATAAAGGCCGGTCCGGTTTCGACGGTCGATATCCGGGCACGCGGGCCGGGCGCAGCCGGACCACTGCGACCGGGTGCCACATTAATTTCCGAACTCTGATAGACAAATTTTATATGCGAATCGGTCTGCATCTACAGCCGTGGCGTCAACGTCCGAGTCCGAGATGCGTGCCCGCGGCACCACCGTCCCGGCGCCGCTCGCCCCGTCCGACCCGTCGGCCTGGTACGCGCCCGACGTGCGGGCCCAGTACGAGGTCTCGGCCGGCGTCGTCGCGACGGTCCGGGAAACCGGCGACGGCTTCCGGTACGCCGTCCGCCCGCCGTCGGTGAGCGCGGCGGGCGAAGCGGCGCTTGCCCGCGTCCGGGACCACTTCGCCGGAGCCGCCCTCTCTCGACCCCGGACGCGCGAGCGGGCCGAAGAGCGCATGGCCGAGGGCCTCCCGGGGAAGTACCGCCGCGTGGCCGACCGGCTGGTCGACGTCCGCCCGGCCACCCGCAGGCGGCTGCGCTACCACCTGCTCGCCGAGCTGCGGTGTCTCGGGGGACTGACGCCCCACGCGCTCGACGACCGCGTCGAGGTCGTCGACGTGGCCGACGACGGCGACGTCGTCGTCCACCTGGCCGACTACGCACCGGCCCGCACGGACGCGACCGACGTCGACCGGGACCTCGTGGCGCGGGTGGCCAGCGAGCGCCTCGCGCGCTACGAGGTCGGGTTCCACGGGTTCGAGGT
>CAYWNQ010000089.1:0-8731 GCA_964459695.1 uncultured Halobacteriales archaeon
GAGTCCAGCCCGCCGGGGCTTTCCGGGCGGTAGAGACGGTCGTCGAGACGATGAAGATTCGACGGTCGAGGAAACGACTCTAAACTGAACAGTGCAGCCATCGGGGTCCAAGAACCTAAGGACCCCCGGTGGCAGGTTGGGGTGTGCCCAGTCCAGCCGTCCCCGGGCCGGTCGCGCCGGCCAGCCTGCCCGGTGTTCCACGCCCGCGGGCCGGCTCGGCGGTCCGGGTGATGCCGGATGGCTGAGGCCGACGGGACGAGGTCCGGCGGCGACCGGGAGTCCGACCCCGCCGACGCCGACGCTCACGGCCCCGCTGGACGACACCCCCCGTCCGGACCGGACCAGGAGAGCGGGAGCGCTGCCGTCACGGGACGGCGTGGCCGCGACCGGTTCCGGATCGCGGCCGGACTGCTGGTCGGACTCGGTCTGGTCGCCGTCGCCGGAGCGTGGTACGTGCCCGCCGAGCGAACGCTCCTCGTGGTCGCCGGTGGCATCGGCGTGTTCGGCGGGGTCCTCACCTACTACCTGACTCGCGGTCGGTTCGTCCCGGCTCCCGTCTCGCGGGGCGTCCAGGGCGCGATGGCGGCGAACCAGGCGGCACTCCTCGAGGAGTTCGACGGGACGGTCTCGCAGGTCTACCTGCCCTCTGAGGAGGGCTGTGTCCTGTCCGTTCGCGGCCAGGGCGAACCACTCCCGGCGGTCGAGGAGCTGACCGTCCCGCAGGTGGCGCTCTCGACGGGCGAGGGGCTCGCCCTCGTCCCGACCGGGGAGCCACTGCTGGACGAGGTCGAGGCCACGCTCCACGAGCCGCTCTCGGGGGACCCGGAGATCCTGGCGTCCCAGATAGCGGAGGGACTCCAGGAGACGCTCGAGATCGCCCGCGTGTCGGGATCGTCACTCGACGTCGCCGCGGGACGCCTCGAGGTCGAGCTGACCGACACGGTGTACCGGTCCGGGTTCGACACGCCGGCCGTGTCGTTCGTCGCCGTCGCCCTCGCGACCGGGCTCGGCCGACCGGTCGAGGCCTGGGTGCTGTCCGCGTCCGAAGACGGGTGCACGGTCACCTGTCACTGGAACCCGGACGAGGTCTGACCGCACACGGGGGGAGGGCTCACAGCGCGCCGCGGACGATCTCGATCGTCCGGAGAGTCACGATGGCGGCGAACACCGTCAGCCCGGCGGCGGCCACCCACTTGATCCCCGACCGCCAGTCGGGTGCCACCCTGAACGGCGAGGTGAGTTCCGCGACGACCAGGAACCCGATCAGTGCGACGAGGAAGAAGAGGTCGTAGGCGAGGGCGTCGAGGACCGCCAGCAGGAGCACGACCGTAACGAGCACGGCTAGCTGGGCGCCGAGGAACCGGGTCCGCCGCGGCGTGACCATCCTGGTCGTGGTTGTGGGAACCCGCTGTTGAATCTATCGCCCGCCGCCGAACTGTCCGGTTGCCCATTCGGATGTCGGCCTGCCCTGCCGCGGCCGAACCCCTCACCCAGGCTCGAGTCATCGCGAGTCCGGGCCCGACAACGATCCACCGTCTACAGGTACCGTCGGACGGCGATGCCGCCGGATCGGCCGAACGGCGTCGTCGGCGTGGAAACACGCGTGGTCGGGAACGTCAGATCCAGCGACAGTGGCGAGACCGTCGACAGCGGTCCGGTTCGACCGCGTCGGCCGCGTCGTCGACGCCGAGCTCGTCAGCTGACCGCGGCCCGGCCCCACGACCGCAGCCGACCGACGCCGGGGTAGCCCTGGCGCGCCCACACGGCGAGCGCAGCCAGGGTGAGCAGCGCCTGGAACGCGACGAACGGCGTGAGCTCCAGCGCTACCAGCCGGTCGACGACGCTCCGGGGGCCCTCGTAGGGCGGCAGCTCCAGCAGCGGCCAGAGCAGGAACGTCAGGTCGCCCCACGCGCCGGTCAGCGCCGAGTGCAGGCCGTCGGCCAGGGGATGCGACAGCAGCCCCACGACGAGGGCGAGCCCGACCTCGCCGTGCCCGCGGCGCCGCAGCACGGCGAGCAGCGCGACCGAGACCGGGACCAGGACGACCAGCGAGTGGGTCAGCGTGCGCCCGCCGGGCAGGACCCCCAGGTACCACGCCAGCGTCTTGTCCACCAGGTCCGGCGCGAGCGTGCCGAACACGACCGCGAGCGCCGCGGCGTCGGACGGCGGGTCGGCGTCGCGTCGGTGGTGCGACAGCGAGTACAGCAGGTACCCGACGGCGGCGTGGGCCCACGGCCACATTCGTGGTGCCGGTATCGGGCCGACGCGGATAGCCGTGTCGGAACGGGCCCACGCCCGAGTGTCAGGTCCGATCGGAACCACCACGCTGCAACCGAGAGGACGGCCCGCTACCACGGAGTCGAGTCCGGCTACTCCGACCGGGGTCGAGGCGCCTCCCACGAGTGGAGCTACTGCTCCGTCGGGGATCCGTTCCGACCGAAGCTCTCGGGGAAAAAGACCGTCTCGCCGGGTGAGGGCAACAGTACTAGTATATCGTCGCTGCCGGCGTACTGGTGGCCGAGGTAACTACTCATGAAGCCATTCCGGATGACACTCGTCGACTGGACCGCCCTCGCCATCGTGTTCGTGGGTGCGCTGAACTGGGGCCTCGTCGGCCTCGCTCACTTCGTCGACGCCGCGGCGAACTACAACGTCGTCAACATCCTGTTCGACGGCGTCTCGGAGGCCGAGTTCGGCATCTACCTCCTCGTCGGCCTCGCGTCGCTGTGGACGCTGTACCTGGCCTCCCGGCTTGCCGGCGTCCGCGTCGACGAGATGAGCGCCGAGCCCGAGAGCCCGACCAAGTAATCCGGAGCTTCGGCTCCGTCACCCGTCTTCCGCGGTACCGATACTGGAGTCCTGGTCCACCACCCCGAGAGCCGCCAGCTCGGCCCTGGGAGGTGCGACGACGGAGCGACCGTCCCGACGAGCGCAGCCGCCACCGCCGGCGGTCCCACCCCGCAGACGGTCCGGCCCGAGGTGCGCGTGTTAGTGCTTCGTGACGGCGCCGCAATCGACGGTGTTGGTCGGCGACTCGCTCGTCAGATGAGCGGGACAGCCCGTCACGGACCGTGGCCATCAGGCCTTTCAGCCGCCCGCCGGAACCCGGACACGCATGTCGAGCTCGAGCGTCTTCGACGACCTCAAGACCGAACTGCAGGGGACCGGCAGGAGCCTCAAGGAGCTCCTGCGGGACGTCAACGACGACTCGACGTCGAAGCGCGAGCTGAAGAACGAGCTCGAGCGGGAGGCCGAATCCACCGGCCGCTCGCTGGAGCAGCTGGTCGAGGACGTCCAGCAGCGGGCCAGCGAGAACGACCGGAACGTGGTCGACCAGCTCAGAGAGGAGTTCGAGTCGTTCCGGAAGAACGACTGAACGGCCTCGCACTCCCGCAGGCCGCGAGGACCTCGTTCCGGCGGTCGACGTTGCTGCCTCCGAGCCGGTAGCGTGGGCTGGCTAGCCCGTTGACGACCGGTCGGGTACCGTCCGGCCTACGCCTCGTCCTCGGCGCTGCCGTAGGTCTTCACCGGGTCGTCGAGGTCGACGAACACGAGGCTCTCGTCGTCGTCCCACTGGGCCGCGTAGTGGGTGGTCTGCTCGGGGGTCAGGCCGACGTCGGTCATGAACCCCGTCGCGTTCACCGTCGCGCTGTCGGCGTTGTTGTTCGCCACGAGGGTGTAGGCGTCGTCCGCGTCGGCGTCGGCGGGCTCGAGACCGACCCGACTCGCGTCCTCGTCGTAGTACAGCACGACCCCGTCGACGTCGGCGAAGAACTCCGCCATCGCCGGCCCGTTGACGCCGATCGTGTTCGAGCGACGCAGCGAGATGCGGGGCTCGGTAGTGCCGCGGCCGGTACCTTTGTCGTACTTCTCGTAGGTCATGGCCGAAGTTGTGTTCGCAGTATATTAGCGCTTGTGGAGCCATCTCCAGCGTTTCCACAGTCGTTCGTGTCGACGTATCGCCACCGATTTCCCGAGAGATTATCGACCGGTATCGCGATGACGGGTCCCGGCGTGTCTGGCCGTCGTCCCGACGGTCGTCACTGGCGGAACCGCCGCCAGAGCGGTGCTACGCCGGGGGTGTCACGCCGCCGACGTCGGGTGGCCTCGGCTGACAGGGCACCTCGGGCTGCAGCGAGAGCACGCAGTCGAACCCGAGCGTGACCGACCGGTCCCGGACGGCGACGGTCACCTCGTCGCCACCGCCGCCGCGGGTCGCCACCGGGTCGCCCTCGCCGAAGGTGTAGCCGTCGTAGTCGACGTCCAGCGGCCCGAGCGTCATGTTGCCGCGCTTGTCGCAGTAGTGGTCGAGGCCGGCGTCGCCGGTGCAGTCGACGAGCGCGTCGCCGCCGGCCTGGCTGCTGCCGACGCCGAGGTCCAGCGTGACGTTCGCGCCCGGTGCCGGGTCGTCGCCGCCGAGCGGGTCCTCGCCGCCGAGGATGCCGTCGCCGTCGGCGGCTGCCGCCGGTGCCGACGTGAGCGCGAGCAGCACGGTCGTGGCCGCGATCAGCGCGAGCGTGGTTCGGGTGGTCCCCATGCCTACGGGACGGTGTCGGGACGGTCCCATCGTTCTTCTGCCAGGTCATTTCGGGTCGTTAAGTGCCGTCCGGGCCGGGCGGACCGTCGGCGGGCTGCTCGGCCGGATCGGGACACTCGGTGCCGACGTCGCTCTGCCACGGCACGGTCTCGACGACGTCCGTGACGCTCTCGCAGAACCTGCAGTAGCCCGTAGCATCTCCTGGCACGTCCGGCCTCCCCAACCCATTTGCGCCCTGACCCGGGTCCAGAACGAAAGTCTTCAATAGTCCAACCAGTTGCCACGCGTCTCGACCGCCGGTCGTGCGGGGTCGTCACTCTAGCTGACTAGTGCCCCGTTTTATCTACCCGGGCATCGCCAGGGGTAGTGTGGATCATGCTCGACGTTGACGTGTCCGCCAGGCGGACGCTCGGCATCCTCTGTATCGTACTGCTCGTCGCCGTCGCCGGCTGCAGCGGCGGGGGCGGCTCGAACGGCGCCACCCCCACCCAGACGGACGGCGACGAATCCGACCCCACCCCGACCGACGGCGGACCGACCGCCACGCCGACCGAGGGCGTCACGGACGGCGTCACCGGCGACACCCTCTCGAGCGAGGTGATCGCCGGCCACGTCGAACGCCTCCAGTCGGCAGGCTCGTTCACCGCGGAGATGCGCGGGAGCACGGTCCAGTCCTCTGGCGGGAGCGGTGGCAGCGGCGGCAGCCAGCCGGTCGTCGACTGGACGCTGAAGGCCGACACGACCACTGGCGAGCTGTACGCCAACGGGACGCTCTCCGACGGCTCCGGCGGCCAGTCCATCCCGATCGAGATGTACAGCCCGCCCTCGTCGGGCACCACCTACACGCGGATGACGTTCCAGGGCCAGAGCCGCATCTCCCAGTCCCAGGGGTCGACCAACTACACCCAGCCCGGTGAGGCCGGCCTGTTCGAGGCGGTCGAGCTCACGCGCAACGGGAGCGCCACCCTCGACGGCGAGAGCTACCAGCGCTACTCCGCCGACGGGAGCACCGCCGTCCGCAACCAGTCGTACTTCGGCGACTCCATCGAGCAGTTCCGGATGTCCGTGCTGGTCGACCCGGACTCCAACCTCATGCGGGTGATCGACTACCGCTACGAGGCCCAGAGCGGCGACACGACCACGACGCTGTCCTACCGCATCCAATACACGGCGATCGGTTCGACGACCGTGGAGCGACCCGGCTGGATGGACGAGGCCTGAGGGCGGCGTCGCGGTGGGGCGGTGGGTGTGGCCGGTGGGCACTGGCAGCCAGCCGGAGGCCACCGACGCCGCCCTGGACCCCGGCGGCCGCCGGAGCGCCGTCGAAGCCGAGTACGGACGTGACGACCAACGGGAACGGCTCCCCTCGAAGCGGGTGGCCACGGTGTGAACACGGGTCTCCTGGCGTCGAGGGGCTGCTGATCGGGAACCCTTTACGACGAAAATAATCGGATAGAAGTATAGGATAATTGGGTAACAGCGGCACTCTCGGCGGGCCGCAGTTCCTCACCAACGTCGAAAAACCTCCGCTGCGGGAACCGGCCGTCGTTCGCGTCCGCCATCGACCGCGTTCGTCGCAGCCCTCGGAAATCGAACTAGTCCGTTTGGTTGATTGTTTCCCAGGATGCGGTACGTTCGTCGTCAGCCGTCGGCGGCTGCCAGGTGAGCCCGGCGTCCTTCAGCAGCCGCTGGACGTGACGCCGGGAGTACGTCACGTCGAACTCGTCCTCGAGATACTGCGTGGCGAGCGCGGTCGTCCACGCGGGCCGGTCGTAGCCGGCCGCTGTCGGCGGCTGTCGGACGGTCGCTTCGAACTGCTCCCTGTCGGGAGCTGCGAGTTTCGTCGGTCGGCCCGGTCGGTCCCGATCCTGGACGGCTCGTTCGATCGGTTCCGCTTCGAGACGGTCGAACCATCGATACACCGTCTGTTCGCGCGTGTCGAGCCACTCCGCGATCATCGGTGCCGAGGGGCCGCGTTTGTAGATGATCGCCGCCATCAGGCGTTCGGTCTCGCGCCTGCCGGCGGCATCGTCGAGTGCAGCCTCAAGATCTTCGACGGCGACATCCTCCAGCCGTGGCATTACCTCCGACTCATCATCGACCAATGTAGAGCTTCCGATTTTTTCTGTCGTCCACGGGGCGGGCTCGACCGCCCAGCGGGGCCAGCGAACCCTCGCGGGACCGGTCCCCCGTGGGCGACGCCGGCCGTGTGGGCTGTACAGCGTTCGGCGTCGTGCGTGGTGTAGCCCTGCACGAGGACATCGGGACCGGGTCTCAGGTGCAGGTCGAAGGGGTCACTCGATTCCGATGGAGCGGGACGCCTCGGACTCGCGCTTGGATAGCGTGATCGTCGGGACGCCGTCCGTCATCCGGGCCGCCACGCCGTCCGGGTCGACCTCGTCGAACTCCGGGACTGACGACCGCGTCCCGGGACGAGGGGTGACCCTACTGCGGCCCGCGGAACTCGGTGACGGTGACGACGAAGCCGCGTCCGCAGGCCGCACACGTCACCCGCGCGTCCCGGCCGGTCGGGACATCGTCGCCGACGTTCAGTATCGTCTCGCCGCAGGCACACCGCATCGCGTCCAGGTTGACCGTGTCCGGCTCATCGTCCGGCACGTGGCACGTCCATGTGGTACGTACCGGGCGACGGGACGTGAACGGGTGGGGCGGCTCCCACCGAGTGGTAGGTCCCGACAGCCGGCTGTGGGGCCTCTCGTGGTGGAGACGACGTCTCGCTCACTCCCCGTAAGAGACCACCCGGCCCCACGAGGTCGCCTTGCCCCATAGCCCCGACCGCATGCACTCGAGTTCGACGATCTGGGAGTGGTCGACGAACAGGTTGACCGACGGGCCGAAGTTCTTGACGTACCACTCGAACATCTCGGGGCCGGGGGCCTCGAACACCAGGTTCTCCATCCCCAGCGCGTCCTCGATCTCGTAGACGACGTCCGTGCGCCAGTCGCGGACCTCCTCGGTGATGCCCTCGGCCTCGACCATCAGGTGGTCGGCGCCGGCCTCAAGGTGGCGCCGCCCCTCCGCGATGGCCTGGCCGGGGTCCTGCTGGCCCTCGCGCTCGAGCTCCTCGGGGTCCGACGCGCCGCCGGCGCCGAACTGGACGTTGATCTCGGGCTTGGGCTCGAGGCCGACGTCGGCGACGAGTTCGGTCAGCGCCACCATGTCGTCGGGGTCGACGGCGAGGAAGCCCGAGGAGATCTCCACGATGTCGAACCCCAGGCGGGCACACTCCTCGACGTACTCCCGCACCTTGTCGTTGTCCCGGACGAGGACGTTCTCGACGTAGCCACCGGTGTTGACCTTCACGTCGTGGTCGTGGCAGATGCCGATGAGCTCGGTGACCGCCTCCTCCGGCATCAGCGCGAACGAGCCGCCGCTGAACTTGTAGATGTCGACGTAGTGGCCCACCGTGTCCAGGATGTCCCGGAGCTCGCGGGGGCCCATCGGGTCGTAGTACGGGCCGCGAATCTCGGTGATGCCCTTCTGGCGGGGCTTGTCCTCGCGGTCGTTGACGTGCAGGAACTCGAACGGTCTGTCTGGGTCCGCCATGGCCGTTCGACCTTCGGGGTCGGGCCACTTTGGTATTGGGCGGACTTCCGGGGGCCGTTCAGATTAGCGAGTGGCGGATAGGAGGGCCGCTCGACCGGTGGTTAGCCCGCTGGTGCATTCCTGGCCGGTACGGACGGTCGTCGCCGGGACGTTGGACGGCCGGCAGTCGAGGAGACGGCCCTCGACACCTCAGTCCAGCAGCCCCACCAGGTCGGCCACGTCGCGGTTCTCGATGTCACGCACGCACGCCACGATCTCCTCGCGGCGCTGCTCGCCGTAGACGTCCGCCGCGACAGTGTGGAACTTGGCCTCGACCTGCTCGAACGACATCGGGTCGGTGGGGTGGCCCGGGAAGGCGTCCTTCTCGACGTGGTGGGTCGTCCCGTCGGTCAGCTCGACGTCGATGACGGCGGGCATCTCCCCGGCCTCGAACCGCTCGGTCAGCGCCTCGTCCTCCGCGACGGTGACCGTCCGGAGCAGCGCCTGGACGTCGTCGGCGCGGATGCGCTCGGGCTCGTACTGGGCGGTCGTGAGCTCCCGGTCGGCCAGCGCGGCGGCGAGCATGTACGGCAGCGAGTGGTCGGCCTGGGCCGTGGTCTCGACCTCGTGGCGGTCGCCCTCGCCGCC
>CAYWNQ010000090.1:0-988 GCA_964459695.1 uncultured Halobacteriales archaeon
GGGTCCACGACCTCCCGCGGTCGGTCCGGCGCTACGTCGCCGTGGGGCGCATCGCGCCCACCGCCGCCAAGCACATCGCCCGCGTGGACGGCGAGGCCCGGTTCCTGCTCGCGTGGGCCGTGCTGGACCACGACCTGACCGTCCGGGAGGTGCGCTCGCTCGCCAGCCGCATCAACGAGGGCGAGAGCGTCGCGGAGGCGCTCGCGTCGGCGGGCTTCGACCTGGGGGAGCTCACCGTGTCGCTGCCGCCCGCGGAGTACCTGACGCTCCGTCGCCGGGCGGCGCTGGAGGACCGCGACCCCGGGGCGGTTGTGGCCGACGCCCTGGCCGAGTACGAGGAGTAGGAGACGGGGGTCTCCGTGGCTCATGTTCCTGAATATTGCGTCGGCCGCTCGACCGCAGGAGTGGGCGTGACCGCAACCGCAGACCGGATGCTCGTGCTTGTCCCTAAGATACCACCGGAAAGCCCCCCGCTCACTAGTAGCTGCTGACGGTAGATACTCCCACAGACCGCCAGTTTTGCTTGAACCGAGGATACCGCCGGAAAGCCCCCCGCTCACTAGTAGCTGCTGACGGTAGATACTCCCACAGACCGCCAGTTTTGCTTGAACCGAGGATACCGCCGGAAAGCCCCCCGCCCGCTCGACTCGGGGGACTCGCTGCGCTCCTCGTTCGGTCGCTCCGCTCCCTCACTTGCGGTGCTTGCGTCGTCCACCTTCGTCGAGCGGGCGGCCCCTTTCAGTCCCACCCGTGACGGCTGACCCACTGGCTATCGAAGGCCGGCTGCTCAACGGACGCGGGTGGGACTGAAAGGGGCGAAGCGTGCGTCGCGGCTGCGCCGCGACGTTTGAGGTTGCCGACGGAGCCGGCAACCCGGACGAAGGCGGACGAAGTAAGCAGGGAGGGACGCGTAGCGTCCCTCTGGCCGTGGGGGGGGGGCGGGGGGGACCCGCCCGCCAAGGCAAGCAACCGGGTGAGAGGTGAACGG
>CAYWNQ010000090.1:998-8723 GCA_964459695.1 uncultured Halobacteriales archaeon
CGGGCCCCCTCCTCGCCGGGGGGCCCCGCGGCGCCCCGCGGCGGGGGGGGGGGGGGGGCGGGCCCCCCCCCCACGACACTGCAGCGAACGGAGTGAGCGAAGCGCGCAACGAGTCCCCCGAATCCAGCACCTCGGGGCTTTCCAGGCGGTGGCGGCGGTCGAGCACGAACATGCGGTCAGCGCCTCGGGGCTTGCTGTTGCCACCTCTGACCCAGGACATCGGACACCACCGACCGAAAACGTTTACCCGCACTCGGCGGGTAGCGGGGACAGGGCCGATAGCTCAGTCCGGCAGAGCGTCTGGCTTTTAGCACGGCCACGCTTGGACGCGTGGGTGTGGAAGAGACCAGACGGTCGGGGGTTCAAATCCCTCTCGGCCCGTCGCGGTTGCTGCGAGCACCTTCGCGAGCAGCAACCGCGCTGTCGGAGGGATTTGAACCCCGGAAGACGCAGCGCGGGCAGCGACGCGCCCGTCAGCCCCGGACGGGCATGTACGCGGCGGCGAGCACCAGGATGGCCGCTATCAGGCCGAGGTCGACGACGCCCCACAGGCCGGTGATGCGCTCGTTGTAGTAGTCGATCCGCGCGAGGTCGTTCTGGTAGGCCCCGTAGTCCGAGGCGAGCAGGACGGTGTCGTCGCCCGTGTAGTAGGCCGTGAACCGCTGGTCGCCGAGGGTGACGTTGGTGTCCTGGCCCAGCGAGGTGCTGCGCTGGCGGTCGGCGGTCCACGATAGGGTGACCGTCTGGTTGGTGACGTTGGCGACGGTGGTCTCGTTGCCCTGGTAGCCCAGGCCGTCGCCCTCGGCGAACGTCCTGCGGGCGCTCTGGGGGAGGTACGCGTCCAGCGGCGCGGTCGAGCCGTTGGCCACGTAGACGACGTACGTCTGGCCGTCCGCGCGCGTGACGGTCTCGTTCTCGACCGCCGGGTCCGCCGTCAGGAGCGCGGAGACGTTGTACTCCTGGCGGAACGTGAACTCGTCGGGGTCGGTGACGTTCCGGATCAGGACGCGGTAGTCGTCGGCCCACCGGAGCGTGGCGGTGTCGCCCGACAGCGCTTCGACGGTCGTCTGGTTGCCCCGGTAGACCAGCTCGTCGCCGACGCCGAACGAGGAGCTGGTGTTCGGGCCGGCCCGGAGCGTCAGGTTGGACTCGTACACCTGGACCGTGGTGTCGTTGCCCCCGTACCGGACGGTGTCGCCCTGGGTGAGGGTGGCGCTGTACCGCCCCGCCATGTCCGGCCAGTCGACCGACAGCCCGTCGACGGTGGTGTTGTTGGCCAGCTCTGCGGTGAACTCCGTGTCCGCCTCGGTCCAGACGATCCGGCCGAAGTACGCCGGCCCGCCCTCGGTCTCCTGGATGCTGACGTTCTCGACGCCGTAGGTCTGGCCGTCGAGGTCGAAGCTGTCGCCGCTGCTCACCGTCCGACCGGGGGCATCGACCTCCGGGGGCTGGGCGAAGCTGATGACGGTGAACCCGCCCGCAGCCAGAACCAGGAAGAACGCGAAGTAGACGGCCGCCGCGCGTCGTTGCATACCCGGGGGTGAGGTAAGCCCCGTGTATAGGCGTTACTTTTCGGTGAGCTCAGCACCGCCGGTCGCCGGACCGTGGCGGCCGGTGGCACCGACCACCCTGCCGCCCGGACTGCCTCGCGGTGAACTTCCGGGCGGACCGGCTGTCCCGGCCGCGTCCGGCGGATTCGGGCACAGACGAGGCCGCCACGGGTGGCGGGATGCCCTAAACCGGCCGGCGATCGAAGGTCCCGCGTCCGCCCACCGGCGGCCCGGAACCGTACCGACGGGGGCCCGCCCGCCGGCGCCGAGCCGAGAAGTGGATTTATCCCGGGGCTGTCCCATCGGGCCATAAATGCCCGGAACATCCCAGCAGCAGAGTGAACGGTGGATGGTCGTTAGGGGTGTCCAGTATGGCTGAGACGCGTGACAGCGAGACCGAGGGCGGTCGTCTCGACAGGCGCGACCTCCTGAAGTACACGGGCGCCGGGACGGCGGCCGCCGCGGTGGCCGGCTGCAAGAGCCGGCAGGACCCGAGCACGCCGGCCCAGGACCCCGACGGGTCGACCGGCGACGGGTCGGCGCCCCTGGAGGGCCAGACGGTCACCATCGGCGTCCTGGCGCCCCAGCCCGGCACCTTCCCCATCGGGACCTCGATGACGCGGTCGGCGCGGCTGGCGCTCGAGAAGATCAACAACGAGGGCGGGGTCGCGGGCGCGACCCTCGAGATGGAGGTCGGCGACACCGGGCTCGCGCCGGGGCAGGCCGCGGGACAGTTCAGCACGATGGCCAACACGCAGAACTGCCACACCATCTTCGGCACGTTCCTCACCTCGTGTACGATCCAGAGCTTCACCCCGATGCGCCAGAGCCGGACGATGCTGGTGACCACGGGGGCCGCCGGCCCGCAGCCGGCGAAGCTGGTCTCCGACGCCTACGAGAAGTGGAAGTACCACTTCCGGGTGGGCCCCATCAACTCCTTCGACCTGGCCAACGCCGAGCTGGAGTTCCTCGAGATCTGGGCCGACAGGCTGGGGTGGGACACGGCGTCGCCGGTCATCGAGAACCTGGCGCCGTTCGACCCCTTCGCCGAGGTCCTCCAGGCCGGCATCGAGGAGTTCGTCGACGTCGCCGGCGTGGGCGGCGGGCAGGTCCGGCGGACGTCCTCGGGCATCCAGAACTGGACGCCCATCTGGAACGACGTCGAGAGCGGCGACAGCGACATCGCGCTCGTCGCCCAGGCGCTGTCCGGGACCCCCTCGCTGAAGCAGTGGGCCAACCAGGAGCGCCAGTTCGAGTTCGGGGGCATCCACATCAACAGCCAGGTCTACCAGTTCTGGCGGGAGGTCAGCGGGGACTGCCGGTACGCGTTCACCATGAACGCCATCACGCCCCAGACCACGAACACGCCCCGGACCCAGGACTTCATGGAGAAGTACAGCGAGACCTACACGGCGGACGACGCCGACGTCCCGACCTACCCCGTCTACACCGGCCCCATCACCTACGACGGGATCCGCGTGTGGCACAAGGCGGTGGAGAACTGCGTCGAGGGCGAGGGCCTGTCGTCCATGCCGGACGCCGAGACGCTCATCCCGTACATGGAGGACGTCCGGTTCACCGACGGCATCGTCATCCCACAGTTCCAGTTCACCCCGAGGTCGGCGGAGTACGCCCACGACCCCCAGTGGAACTCGATGAAGGAGTCGGGCGTCCCGGTGTGGCAGCAGTGGCAGCTCGACCCCGAGATTCGCGACAACTACGGCGTCATGCACTCGTTCGCGCCCGAGAAGAACAAGACCGCCGAGTACTCGTTCCCCCACTGGATCGACTACCCCGACGACCACCCGGCGATGAACGAGGATGCCCCCGGCAAGCGCCCGGGCGAGAACCCCTGAGGTGACACCACGATGATCCCACTCCAACTCGACCCGACGAGCGTCCTGATACTCGGTGCATCGTACTCGGCGCTGCTCGCCTTGATCGCCATCGGCTTCACGCTCATCTTCGGCGTGGGCGGCGTGCTGAACTTCGCCCACGGCAGCTTCATCACCCTCGGCGCGTTCGCCGCCTACCAGGTGGTCACCCGGATGGGCATGGACCCGTGGCTCGGCCCCGTCGCCGGGCTGGTCGCCGGCGCCGTTGCGGGGTCGGTGCTGTACCTCGGCCTGGTCCAGTTCCGGGAGGACGAGCCGGTGACGCTCCTGATACTCACGTTCGTCGCCGGCTTCTTCATCTCGAACGCGCTGCGCATCTTTATCACCGGCGGCTCGTTCAACCAGGCCATCTCGGTGGCCCAGCCGCTCGGGGGGTCCACCGCCGTGGCCGGCGTGACCGTCCCCAACATCCGGATCTTCATCTTCGCGGTCTCGTGGGTCGTCATCGGTGGCGTGTTCTACGCCGTCAACTACACGAAGACCGGCAAGGCGATGCTCGCCACCGCGATGACCAGGAAGGGCGCCGCCCTGGTCGGCATCGACTCCCGGCGCATCAACCTGTTGACGTGGGTGATGGCCGGCGCGTTCGCCGGCCTCGCCGGAGTCTTTCTCACGATGATACAGACGGGCTCGTGGACGATGGGCATCGACCCGCTCATCATCTCGTTCGCCATCGTCATCCTGGGTGGCCTCGGCTCTATCAAGGGCAGCATCGTCGGGGCGTACATCCTCGGGTTCATCGAGATCATCACCATCAACATCGACAGCTCGCTCTCGGGGCTGGCGTCGCTGGTGCTCCTGGTGGCGTTCCTGTTGCTGAAGCCCGAGGGGCTGTTCGGCCGGGAGGCGACCGACTGATGGCGAGCGAGACACCCACCCGACGCCGCTCGGGCTCGGAGACGCGGTGGAACGAGGCGCTCGCGAACCTGAACCCCCGCGAGATGGCCCTGCGCCACCAGCTCGGGCTCGTCGGGCTGGCGTTGCTCTTCGTCCTCCCGCTGAACCTGTTCCCCGACCAGCTCCGGGAGGTCAACGGCGTGCTGTTCCTGATGATGTTCGCGATGTCCTGGGACGTGGTCTCGGGGTACACCGGCCAGCTGTCGCTGGGCCACGGCGCGTTCTTCCTGCTCGGCGGCTACGCGTCGGCCATCGCCAACGTCCAGCACGGGCTCTCCCCAGTGGTCAGCATCCCCATCGGGATGCTCGTCGCCGGCATCGGCGGCGTCCTCATCGGCCTGCCCGCCCTCCGGCTGCGGGGGCCGTACCTGTCGCTGGTGACGCTCGTCGTGCCGGTCATCCTCGGGAAGATGCTGATCATCTTCGAGAGCAAGCTCGCGCCGCTGGGCATCCCGCTCGCCCCCGGCGGGCTCGGAGGCCGGTCGGGGCTGGACCTGCCCACCCAGCTTGTCTCGACGTTCGACTCGGCGGTCATCACCGTGTCCCAGTCGAACTTCCTCGGGCAGACCTACACCGGGCTCCAGATGTACCGGTTGACCGAGTACTACCTGAGCCTGGGCCTGCTCGTCGTCCTCCTGGTCGTCCTGCTCGCAGTCACCCGCTCGTCGGCGGGGACGGTGTTCACCGCCATCCGCGAGGACGAGGACGCCGTCGAGGCCGCCGGGCTCAACCCGACGAAGTTCAAGCTGTTCGCGTTCGTGCTGTCGGGGCTGATCGGCGGGCTGGCCGCCGCGGTGTACGTCCACATGTCGCTGGCGACCGCCCAGCCCCGCCAGCTGCTCGGGCTGGCGAGCGTCAGGCAGAGCCTCGACGTCGTCATCATGGGCGTGCTGGGCGGCACCGGCACCATCGTCGGCGCCATCGTGGGTGCGGGCTTCTTCGCGGTGGTGACGGCGGTCGTCGGCGGCTTCTCGTTCTCCGTCCCGGTGCTGGGCGTCCAGTTCTCCCAGCTGTCGGCGCTGGTGCTGCTCGGCGGCGCGATGGTCGTGCTGTTCTTCCTCCCCGGCGGGCTGCTCCGCGGCGGCATCCGCGCCGGGCGGGCCGTCCTGGCGACCGCGCGGGGCGAGGAGGCCGACGACGTGAGCGTCGACCTCTCGGACACGGCGCTGGGCAGCATCGTGGAGAACTACCGCGAGGAGCTCGAGGAGATAACCGGCGACGACCGGGGTGAGGACCGATGAGCACCGACCGGGCGGCCGCCGGCGAGCCCGCCGACGAGCGGTACGGGCCCGGCGACGGCATCCTCGTCGTCCAGAACCTCGTCAAGCAGTTCGGCGGCCTGACGGCGGTCGACGACCTGTCGTTCCGTGTCCGCGAGCAGGAGATCCTGGGCTTCATCGGCCCCAACGGCGCCGGCAAGTCGACCACCTTCAACTGCATCACCGGCACGTACCCCCCGACCGACGGGACCGTGTGGTACCGGGGGCGTGACGTCACCGGGCTGGCCGCCCACCAGATGGTCAAGCGCGGGATGGCCCGGACGTTCCAGGAGTTCGCCCCGCTGGACGACCGGTCGGTGGCCCGGAACGTCGAGCTGGCGCTGGCGCCCGACGAGCTGTTCACGCTCCAGGGCGTCGGCGGCCGGTCGCGGGCGCTCGCCGAGGAGATCTGCCGGCGGGTCGGGCTGGGCGACCGGCTGGAGCAGACGCCCGACGAGCTTCCCCACGCCGGGATGCTCCGGCTGGAGCTCGGCCGGGCCATCGCCACCGAGCCCGACCTGCTGCTGGTCGACGAGCCGTTCGCCGGCCTGTCAGGCCAGGAGGTCGCGGAGATCACCGACATCCTCGAGAGCCTCCGGGACCACGGCATGACGCTGGTGGTCGTCGACCACAACATGCGCGGCCTGCTCAACCTCATCGACCGCGCGTTCGTCATCCAGTTCGGCTCCAAGATCGCCGACGGGAGTCCGGAGGATATCAAGAACGACCCAAAGGTCCAAGAGGCTTACCTCGGAGGTGAGGAGGTATGAGCGCCGACGACTCCCCGGGCGAGGCCGCGTGGACCGACGAGGACGACGAGGCCCCGGGCGGGGCCAGCGCCGACTCGCCAACGCAGGCCACGGGGCCACGGGTCCTCCACGCCGAGAACCTCCAGGTCTCCTACGGCAAGGTCACCGCGCTGCGCGGGGTCGACCTGGAGGTCCGCGAGGGCGAGATCGTCGGGCTGATCGGCCCGAACGGCGCCGGCAAGACGACCTTCGCCAACACCGCGACGGGGTTCATCGACTACGAGGGCAGCCTGGAGTACCGCGGCAGGGAGATCGCCGAGCAGTCACAGGTCCGGCTGGTCGAGGACGGCGTGATCCACTGCACCGAGGAGCGGGACCTGTTCGGGTTCATGTCCGTCGACGACAACCTCCGGCTTGGCGCCTACCGCCGCAACGAGTCGTACCTCGAGTCCCAGCTGGAGTTCGTCTACGACCTGTTCCCCCGGCTCGACGAGCGCCGCGAGCAGAACGCCCGGACGATGTCCGGCGGCGAGCAGCAGATGCTCGCGGTCGGCCGGGCGCTGATGGGCGACCCGGACCTGCTCATCCTCGACGAGCCGACGCTCGGGCTGGCGCCGGTCATCCTGGAGGACATCTCCGAGGCGCTCGGGCCGATACAGGAGGAGGGCGTCACCATCCTCCTGACCGAGCAGAACGTCACCTTCGCGTTCAAGCACGCCGACCGGCTCTACCTGCTGGAGAACGGCGACGTCGCCCGCACCGGCCACCCCGACGACCTCCGGGGCGACGACTACATCCGCGAGACCTACCTCGGCGGGTAGCGGGTCCCGGCGGGGCCCACGTCGGCCGCAGCCGTCGTCGCGTACCTCGTCTACCATTTCATCGGGTTGCTCAACAACGTCTTCTTCTCCCAGCGACTCGCGTTCACGCACTCGAACCGCTCCGAGCCGAAGGCGAAGCCGCCGTCGAGGAAGTGGCCCGGGAGGCGCGGGAAGCAGATGTGGCGGTCACCACGACCGGCCGGCAACACACGCCCTACGCGGGAATCCGACCCGACGCTGATGAACGGGATGTCGACGTGATCGTCATGAGGTCGCGATGTCGTTCGGGTATCAGTCGGGCTCCCGTTCGGACGCCTAACGGAACGCGTCCTGCGCGTGCCCGAGCACCCCGTCCTGGTTGTCAGCCGCGACCGGCCGAAAGAGAGTGAGTGAACTGGCCAACCAGTACTAGCACCCGCGATACGTATGGGAAACGACGAACTCGGCCTACTCGAGTCGGTCTCGATGGCTCTCGGCGGGATGATCGGTGGCGGCATCTTCGCCGTGATCGGCGTCGAACTACTCTACTTCGAACGCGACTGGCTCGTCGCCGA
>CAYWNQ010000091.1:0-8594 GCA_964459695.1 uncultured Halobacteriales archaeon
CGATCTCGCCGGCGTCCTTGGTGGCCTGGCGCTGGCGGTCGTTGAAGTACGCCGGCACCGTGATGACCGCCTTCTCGACCTCCTCGCCGAGGTACTCCTCGGCGTCGCGCTTGATCTTCTGGAGGATCATCGCCGAGACCTGCTCGGGCGTGTACTCCTCGCCGTCGAGCTCGACCGCGAAGTCCTCCTCGCCCATGTGGCGCTTGATCGACTCGACCGTGTCCTCGGGGTTCTGGACGGCCTGGTTCTTGGCCGGCTTGCCGACCAGCCGCTCGCCGTCGTCGGTGAACGCGACCACGGAGGGGGTGGTCCGGTCGCCCTCGCCGTTGACGATGATCTCCGGGTCGCCCCCCTCCATCACCGCGAACGCGCTGTTGGTCGTCCCAAGGTCGACTCCGAGGATCTTGTTGCTCGCCATCTTGGCGTGAACTACCCGCCAGATTCGGTTAAAAGTTGCTAGTCACGCCGACGAGAGGACTCCGGCTGACCGCCCGCATGCGTGCGGTTCCCAGCCCCCGTCGGAACGGCGACCGGTACGTATAAACAGAACCGCTATTCGTCGTCGCTGACGGTCACCTGGGCCGGCCGCAGCACCGTGTCGGCCATCTCGTAGCCGGCCCGGTGGACCTCGTGGACCGTGCCGGTCGCCTCGTCGCTCTCGACGCGCATGAGGACCTCGTGGCGCTGGGGGTCGACGGCGTCGCCCGGCGAGGGCTCGATGGGCGTCACGTCCTCGGCCTCGAGGACGTCGTCGAACTGCCGGAGGGTCGTCTCGACGCCGCCCCTGACGTCGGCATCGGCGTCCTGCTCCACCGCCCTGGCGAGGTTGTCCCGGACGTCGAGCAGCCGCTCGACCAGGTCCTCGGTCGCACGCCGGCGTTCCTGCTCGCGGCGCCTGTCCATGCGCTTCTTGTAGTTCTCGAAGTCGGCCTGCTTGTGCTTGAGCCGCGACTCCAGCTCGTCGACCTCCTCGCGGCAGTCGGCCAGCGCCGTCTCGGCGTCGGCGGCCCGCTCGTGCAGCGCCGCCAGTTCGGCGGCGACCGTCGCGGCGTCCGCCGACTCGACCCGGTCGACCAGCTCCGCCGGTGGCCCGTCGCCGTCGCCGGCGTCGTCCTCCTCGACCTCCGTGGCGGGCTCGGATCCGTCTGTGGCCTCGCCCTCGTCGTCCATGGGAGACAGTTCGCCGGCTCGGGCTGATAAGCGTTACAGAATCGCCGCGCGGGCCCCGGCGCTACGGCCAGTCCGGGTCGACCCCGACGAGCTCCGCCGAGACGTCCCACAGGCCCGCGGCCAGTTCGTCGTCGCGGGCGCGCCGCGCCGGGCGGCGCTCGCTGGTGCCGTCGAAGTAGCTGCCGGAGACGTCTGCGACCTCCGGCGAGGACGCCAGGTACGCCAGCGCGCGCCCGCCGTCCTCGACGGTCTCCATCACGCCCGGGACCATGGCCGTGGCCTCCCAGCCGAGCGACACGGGGAACGCCAGCCCCCGGCCGAAGCCGCTCCCGGGGATGTTGCCGGGGTGGAAGCAGTTGGCGGTGCGGTCGCCCGCGAGCCGCCGCGCTAGCTCGCGGGTGAACAGCACGTTGGCGAGCTTGGAGTTCGTGTAGGCGTCGAACCCGGCGGCGCCGGACGAGCGCGCCAGCGACGCGACGCCCGGGAGGCTCCCGAGCAGCGAGTCGTCGCCGGGCTCGGCGACGGCCCCCGTCCGGCCCTCCGCGCGCAGGAGGTCGAGGTCGACGTCGCCGTTGCGGTGGCCGACCGACGAGGTCGTGACCACCCGCCCGTCGTCGGCGAGGTGGTCGGCCAGCTCGTGGGTCAGCAGGTACGGGGCCAGGTGGTTGACCGCGACGTGGAGCTCGTAGCCCTGCGTGCTCTCGGCGTAGTCGCTGACGGTGAGGCCGGCGTTGTTGCACAGCGCGTCGAGCGTGTCGGTGGCTGCCCGGACTGTCTCGGCGAGGTCGGTCACGGCGTCGAGGTCGGCGAAGTCGGCGGGGTGGAACGACGCCTCCCCGCCGGCGTCCTCGACGGCGTCGACGGTCTCGGCGCCGGCCTCGCGGTCCCGGCCGTGGACAAGCACGCGCCAGCCCTCGGCGCCGAGCCGGCGGGCACCGTCCCGACCGACGCCGCTGGTCGCGCCGGTCACCAGCGCGGTCTCCATACGCGCCCGGCCGGACCCGGTGGCCTTGACCCTTCCGCAGGCCGCCAGGCTTGCGGCCTCAGAGCTCCCGGCGCCGGCCCTTGGGCACCTGCGACCGGAGCTCGCCGTGGAGGTACAGCCCCACCCCGACGGGCTCGGGGGCGCCGGCGATCTCGTGGGCCGCGATCAGGTAGCCCCAGTCGCCGTCCCAGTCGACGGCCTGGTTCTCGCCGGCCAGGAACGCCCTGGCCTGGGCCCGGGACAGCTGTACGACGTTGCGCGTCGCCGCCCCACCGAACCGTTGGACGGCGTCCGTCGTGGGCTTCCAGTGCTCCTGGCGCGTCCGGAGCACGGTCATCCCGAGTCCCTCGACGTCGGCGGGCGAGGGGACCGAGGCGGCGAACGCCCAGAGCTTGCCCGCGCCGCGCTCCCAGAAGGTGTGGTCGGCGAAGGTCTCCGGCGGGATGCCGTACCGGTCGTCCCAGAACGCGAGCACGGCCTCGCGGGTGGGCCGGCCCGCGACCTCGCGGTCCGCGTCGGTGGCCGGCAGCCGGCCGAACCGGTCGCCGCGGTTGTCCCGCAGGCCGTCGTCGCTCACGACCCCACCTCCAGCCTCGCGTAGAAGAACCCGCCCGTGTCGTTGTGGTGTGGGTAGATGCGGGCGGCCCGGGCGACTGCCGGGTCGTACTCCTCGCCGTTCCACGCCGTCACGCCGTCGTCGTGGGCCAGCGGCGGGTCGACGTCGACCACCCGGCAGTCCTCCTCGGCGAGCACGTGGTCCAGTACCGCCTCGTTCTCCTCCGGCGCGAACGTGCAGGTCGAGTAGACCACCGTCCCGCCCGCCCGGGTGGCCTGGACGGCCCGCCGGAGGATGCCCTTCTGGACGCCGGCGATGCCGGCCACGTGGTCGGCGCTCCACTCGTCCAGGGCGTCCGGGTTCTTCCGGACGGTCCCCTCGCAGGAGCACGGGACGTCGACCAGCGCCCGGTCGAACGGCTCGCCACCGACGGGCGACAGCGAGACGGTGCGGGCGTCCTGGGTCGTCACGGCAACGTTGGTGACGCCACAGCGTTCGGTGTTCGACCGGAGGGCCGACAGCCGCCCGACGTTCGTGTCGTTGGCGACCAGCAGTCCCGAGTCCTCCATCAGCGCGGCGAGCTGGGTGGTCTTGCTCCCGGGTGCGGCGCAGGCGTCCAGCACGCGCTCGCCGGGCTCGGGGTCCAGCAGCCGCGCCGGCAGCGCCGACACCTCCTCCTGCCCGTAGAGCCAGCCGTGGACGTGCGGCCAGTTCGCACCCGGCTGGTCGTCCGGCAGCCGGAACAGCCCGTCGTGCCAGTCCACCGGCTCGACGGCGACGTCCGCCGCCTCGAGCGCGCGGCGGGCGCGCTCGACGGTGGCCTTCAGGGTGTTGACCCGCACCACCGACGGCAGCGGTCGCTCGCAGGCAGCCCGGAACGCCGCCGGGTCGTCGACGAGGGGCTCGTAGCGAGCGAGGACGTCCATGGAGGTGCTGGTGGGTGCGTCGGCTTGTGGGTGTCGGTGACGGGGGATGGACGTCCCGCACGTTTCCGCGTGGCACGTGAGTGCCGGAAGGCCCTCGCCCGCTCGACCGGCAGGATCGTCCGTTACCGCGACCGCGGACCGCCCCTGGTGCGTGACCCGATCGTACCGCCGGAAAGCCCCGAGGCGCTGGACCCGGGGGTGGGGAGGGAGCCGGAGGCTCCCTCTTGCAGTCGGCGCGTCGCGCCGACGACAGCCAGGCGGTGCAACCGCCTCGCCGCGCCGCGAGCAGACGGCGTCCTCGCGAGCAGCGAGGCGCGACCGCAGGGAGCGCCTCCGAACGAACGAGCGGAGACCGCAGGGAACCGCGAGCAGCGAGGCGCGACCGCAGGGAGCGCCTCCAGATGTGCGAGCGGCGGGTGGCGCGACCGACGTGAGCGCCACCGAACGAGTGAACGGCGAGCACGCGAACCGTGAGCAGGCGAGCCCCGAGAGCTGCTACGGGTCGAGCGTGAGGTCGGGCCGCAGGCCCGACCTCTGCGTTCCGTCGCGTTCAAAAATCGCCACCGGCGATTTTTGCAGCCCATCAGAAATCTTCGATTTCTGAGGACGGCGCAGCCGCGACGCGGGCGGGGTTTTCCGGCGGTACCCCCGGCTCAACCACGAGTAGCGGTGGGGATGCGGTTGCGGTCCGGAGCAGTCCGCAGGCGAGGTCGAGCGAATGTCGTCAGACGCGCGTACTCGAAACCCGGGTGAGTCTTCCCGCAGCTTTTTCGCGGGACCCGCCCATCACCGACCCACCATGAGAGACGTGCGCGTCATCGGCGTGCCGATGGACCTGGGCGCCGACCGGCGGGGCGTGGACATGGGGCCCTCGGCCATCCGGTACGCGGGGCTGGCCGACGCCGTCGAGCGGACGGGCCACCGGTGCGTCGACGCGGGGGACCTGGCGGTGCCCCGGCCGGAGACCCGCGACCCCGAGGCCGGCGAGCCCACGACGGGCCGGGCGAAGTTCCTGCCCGAGACCCGGGAGGTCTGCCTGGAGCTGGGCGACATCGTCGACGAGGCCGTCGAGGACGGCACGCTGCCGCTGGTGCTGGGCGGGGACCACTCCATCGCGATCGGTTCGGTCGGCGGGTCGGCCCGGGAGCGCTCGACCGGCGTGGTCTGGTTCGACGCCCACGGCGACTTCAACACGCCCGAGACCACGCCCTCCGGCAACGTCCACGGGATGTCGCTGGCGGCCGTGCTGGGCTGCGGGGCGTTCGGAGGGAGCGACTGGGCCCCGGCCCGGACGGTGTCCCCGGCGAACGTGGCCATGGTGGGCCTGCGGGACCTCGACGAGGGCGAGCGCGACGCACTGGCCGACAGCGACGTGTCGGCGTTCACCATGAGCGACGTCGACCAGCGCGGGGTCGTGCCGGTGGTCGAGGACGCCATCGCGGCGGCGACCGACGGCGTCGACGGCGTCCACGTCAGTCTCGACATGGACGTGCTCGACCCCGACGAGGCCCCCGGCGTGGGGACGCCGGTCCGGGGCGGCGTCAGCTACCGCGAGGCCCACGCCGCCATGGAGCTGGTGGCCGACTGCGGCGCGGTCCGGTCGCTGGAGGTCGTGGAGGTCAACCCCATCCTCGACCAGCACAACCGCACGGCGGAGCTGGCCGTGGAGCTGGTGGCGTCGGCACTCGGCGAGCGCATCCTCTGAGGCGTCGGCCGCCGGAGCCCGAGCCCCGGCTCACTCCTCGCCGTCGGCCGCGCCGGCTGGCACCACGTCGAGGCACGCGACCGCGTCGTCGGCGTCGAGGTCGGCGACCTTCACGCCCTTGGTGTTCCGGCCGACCCGGGAGATCTCGCCGGCGCGGGTCCGGAGGATCTGCCCCCGGCGGCTCATGATGACCAGGTCGTCCGCGTCGGTGACGGCCTCGACCGCGCAGACCGGTCCGTTGCGCTCGCCGGTGTCGATGTCCATCAGCCCCTTGCCGTACCGGGACTGACGGCGGTACTCCGACAGCGGCGTCCGCTTGCCGTAGCCGTTCCGGGTGACCGTCAGCAGGTCCCGGTCGTCGGCGTCGTGGGTGGCGACGAGGCCGGCGACACGGTCGCCGTCCTGGAGCGCCATCCCGTTGACGCCGCGGGCCGACCGGCCCATCGGCCGGGCGTCGGCCTCGGGAAAGCGGATGGTCAGGCCGCCCTCGGAGGTCAGCACCAGGTCGCCGTCGCCGCCGGTGAGCTCGACGTCGACCAGGGCGTCGCCGTCCTCCAGCCGCACGGCCCGGATGCCCCCGGAGTGGATGTTGGCGAACTCCGCGACGCCGGTGCGCTTGACGTAGCCCCCCTCGGTCGCCATCGCCAGGTAGCCCTCGTCGTCGAGGTCGTCGTCGTTGACGACGGCGGTGATCTCCTCGCCGTCGTCCAGGTCGAGCACGTTGACCGCCGACTTGCCGCGGGCGGTGCGGCCCATCTCCGGCAGCTCGTAGACCTTCAGCCGGTACACCTGGCCGTGGTTGGTGAAGCACAGCAGGTCGTCGTGGGTGTTCGCGGTGAACACCGACGCCACGCGGTCGCCCTCCTTGGGCCGGACGCCGATGATGCCCTTGCCGCCGCGGTGCTGGGGCTCGAACGTCGAGAGGGGCATCCGCTTGACGTAGTCGTCCTCGGTGACGACCACGACGACCTCCTCCTCGGGGATGAGGTCCTCGCGGCTCACCGAGCCGTAGTCCTCGACGATGTCGGTGCGGCGCTCGTCGCCGTACTCCTCGCGGACCTCCCGGAGCTCCTCGGTCACGACGCGGTCGAGCTCCTCGTCGGAACCCAGGATGGTCTCGAGGCGCTCGATCTCGGCCTGGACGGCCTCGTACTCCTCCTCGACCTCCTGGGCCTCCATCGAGGTGAGCGACCCCAGCTGCATCCGGACGATGTGCAGGGCCTGCTCCTCGGAGAAGTCGAACTCCTCGCGCAGCCCGGCCCTGGCCTCGTCGCGGTCCTCGCTGTTGCGGATGAGCTCGACGACGTCCTCGACGTGCTCGAGGGCCTTCAGCCGGCCCTCGAGGATGTGGGCCCGCTCCTCGGCCTCCGCGAGGTCGTACTCCGAGCGCCGCCGGACGACCTCCCGACGGTGCTCGACGTACTGGGCCAGCAGCTCCTTGAGGTTCAGCACCCGGGGCTGGCCGTCGACCAGCGCCAGCGAGATGACCGAGAACGTCCGCTCGAGGTGGTGCTCCAGCAGCTGGTTGCGCACCACGTCGACGTTGGCGCCGCGCTTGCACTCGACGACCACCCGGACGCCCTCCCGGTCGGACTCGTCCCGCAGGTCCGAGATGCCGGGGATGGTGCCCTCGTTGACGTCCTCGGCGATGCGCTCGATGAGCCGGGCCTTGTTGGCCTGGAACGGCACCTCCGTCACCACGATGCGGTCCCGCCCGCCCTCGGTCTCCTCGACCTCCAGCTCCGAGCGGATGCGCAGCCGCCCGCGGCCCTCGGTGTAGGCCTCGAGGATGCCCTCCCGGCCCACGATGTTCGCGCCGGTCGGGAAGTCCGGGCCCTTCACGTGGTCCATCAGGTCCGCCACGGTGCAGTCGGGTTGCTCGATGAGGTGGATGGCCGCGTCGACGACCTCCCGGAGGTTGTGCGGCGGGATGTTGGTCGACATCCCCACCGCGATGCCCGACGCGCCGTTGAGCAGCAGGTTCGGCAGCGCCGCCGGCAGCACCTCCGGCTCGGTGAGCCGGTCGTCGTAGTTCGCCGCGAAGTCGACGGTGTCCTTCTCGATGTCGGCCAGCATCGCCTCCGCCGTCGGTGCCATCCGTGCCTCGGTGTACCGCATGGCCGCCGGCGGGTCGCCGTCGATGCTGCCGAAGTTGCCCTGGCCGTCGACGAGGGGGTAGCGCAGGCTGAACTCCTGGGCCATCCGCGCCAGCGCGTCGTAGATGGCGCTGTCGCCGTGGGGGTGGTAGTTCCCCATCGTCTCGCCGACGATGTTCGAGCACTTGCGGTGGCCGGCGTTCGACGTGACCCCCATGTCGTGCATCGCGTAGAGGATGCGCCGCTGGACGGGCTTGAGGCCGTCCCGGGCGTCCGGCAGCGCGCGGCCCGCGATGACCGACATCGCGTAGTCGATGTAGGACTGCTCCATCTCCTCCTCGACCCGGACGTTGGAGACGCGTCCCGCCACCGCGTCCGGGAGGTCGTCGGGCGTCTCCGAGCTCATCGGAACGTCACCTCACTGACCGACCGAACGTGATCGCAGGAAGCACGGGTCCGCACGTCGAAGCCGGGGCCGGTCAGCCGACTGGCCGAGAGCTCCCGCCGTGCCGCGACCGGGGGGTGAGCCGAGGGAACGGAGCGACCGAGCCCGCACGGCGAGTCGCCCGAGCCGGGAGCGCGAGGGCTCCGTCGGCGGTCGGCGGGAGACCACCGAGCATCGACGGGGGCGCCCGGACTGGACAAGACTGGTCCAGCCATCGCTAGATGTCCACCCACTCGGCGTCGTCGCTGTGCTCCTTGATGAACTGCTTGCGCGGGCCCACCGCGTCGCCCATCAGCACCGAGAACATCCGGTCGGCCTCGGCGGCGTCCTCGACGGTGATGCGCCGGAGGAACCGGGTCTCGGGGTTCATGGTGGTCTCCCAGAGCTGTTCGGGGTTCATCTCGCCCAGACCCTTGAACCGCTGGACCTGGTCGGCCGCGCCGTCGCACTCCTCGTCGATGATCCGCTCGCGGTCCTCCTGGGTCATGGCGTCGTGGGTCTCGCCGCCACACCGGATGCGGTAGAGGGGTGGCTGGGCGGCGTAGACGTAGCCGGCCTCCAGCAGGGGGCGCATGTGGCGATAGAGGAAGGTGAGGTACAGCGTCCGGATGTGGGCGCCGTCGACGTCGGCGTCGCACATGATGATGATCTTGTGGTACCGGGCCTCCTCGATGTCGAACTCGTCGCCGATGCCGGTGCCGATGGCGGTGA
>CAYWNQ010000092.1:0-8564 GCA_964459695.1 uncultured Halobacteriales archaeon
CCAGTCCAGCGCCTCGGGGCGTTCCGGGCGGCCCGAGAGCGACCTCTCGAGAACGGGCGAGTGGACGACCGGCCAGTATCCGGCGACTCGCCCGTCGCGCCTGACTCCCACCACTCGCCAACCAGTCACGTTTAGTCCCCCACGCGCCAACCGCTCGCCCATGGACATCGAGGCGTTCTTCGAGGGGATGCCGTTCGCCGACATGCTCGGCGTCGAGGTGACCGAGGCCGCCGACGGCCACGCGGAGGGCTACCTCGAGATGCGCGAGGAGCTGTCCTGGAACGAGGACCGGGTGATGGCCCACGGCGGCGTGACGTTCACGCTGGCCGACACCGTGGGCGGCGCGGCGCTGGTGTCGCTTGTGGACCAGCCGGTTCCGACCATCGACATGCGCATGGACTACCTTGACGCCGCGCGTGGCGACATCCGCGCCGAGGCCGACGTGGTGGGCGGCGTGGGCGACGTCGGGACGGTCGACGTCGACGTGTACGGCGTCGCCGACGACACCCACATCGCCGCCGCGCGGGGCGTCTACAAGACCGCCGACTGAGCACGCCCGTCGTCGGGGGCGACGGCTGCCGCCGCTACAGCGCCGGCCGGACCTCGTCGCCGAGCCGGTGGACGCACTCGACCATCGCGTCGGTGCCGATGCCGGGGTGGTAGGTCCGGAGGATGACGTGGCAGTCCTCGCCGACGGCATCGCGGTAGGCCGACAGCTCCTCGGCGACCTGCGTCGGCGTGCCGACGACGGCCTGCTCCTCCAGCTCGGCGCGGCGTTCGGCGTCGAGTTCGGCGACCGGCTCGCCGGAGAAGATCTCGGCGTACTGGCGCTGGAGGTAGAGGTAGCCCTCGCGCATCGTCTCCCAGGCCGCCTCGCGGGAGTCGCCGACGAAGCCGTGGCGGATGACGTAGGTCGTGAGCTCGCCGTCGACGCCCGCCGCCTCGCGGACCTGCCGGGCGTCGGCGACGCGCTTGGCCACCCCGTCGACCGACAGCGCCGACGGCGCACACCAGGCGTCGGCGACGCGTGCGGCCCGGCGGACCGCCGGCTTCGCCGCCCCGCCGAGCATGACGGGGACGTCGCCGGCGGGCTCGGGCGTGACCGAGACGTCCGGCGAGACGGGGTGGAACGCGGCGTCGTAGTCCAGCGGTCCGGGCGACCACGCCGCGCGGAGCAGCGCGACGGCGTCCTCGAGGCGCTCGGCGCGCTCCTCGCGGGGCACGCCGAACTCGTCGAACTCGCGGGGGTTCGACCCGATGGCCAGGCCGAGCGTCAGGCGGCCGTCCGCCAGGAGGTCGACGGTGGCCGCGTCCTCGGCGAGCCGGACGGCGTCGTACAGCGGCGCCAGGGCGACGCAGCTGCCGATCTCGATCTCGTCGGTCTCCGCCGCGATGGCGCCCAGCGACGGCATCGTCCCCGAGAGGTAGCCGTCCTCGCGGAAGTGGTGCTCCGAGACCCACGCGCTGTCGAGGCCGGCGGCCTCCGCGGCGCGGGCCAGGGCACACATCTCGTCGTAGATGGCCGCCGTCGACCGGTCGTCGTCGGGACGGCGCTGGCAGGTGAACAGGCCGGTGCCCAGCTTCATGTGTGGTCGATCCGGGTTATTCCCTCGACTGGCCACTGGCTCAGGACCTCGACGCCGTCCTCGCGGACGACGACCATCTCCTCGACGCGGACGCCCTGGCGGTCGGCGGGCTCCTGGGTCTCGACGGCCATCGTCATCCCCTCCTCGATCTCGATGGGGTGGTCCGGCGAGACGCCCCGCCAGATCAGCGGCACCTCGTAGAGCTGGAGGCCCAGGCCGTGGGCCCAGTGGTTGGTCGTGAGCTGCCAGTGCTCGTCGGCGCCGTAGTAGTCGGCGTGCTCGCCGTCCATGTCCGGGAACGCCGCGGCGATCTCGTCGGTGGTCGCGCCGGGCTCGATGCGCTCGAGGACGTCGTAGAGGGTGTCCCGGGCGGTCTCGTAGGCGTCGACCTGCGCGTCGGTCGGCTCGCCCATCGAGAACGTGCGGTAGTAGCACGACCGGTAGCCCAGGTAGCCGACGTTGTAGAAGTCGGCGTACACCAGGTCGCCCGGCCGGATCGAGCGGTCGGTGGTGTTGGCCTGGTGCTTGGGCCAGGTGTTGGGTCCCGAGGTCAGGTAGCCGCCCTGGACCGTCGCGCCGTGGCGCCAGAGCTCCCGGACGGCGTCGCCCCAGACCTCCGACTCCCGTCGGCCCGGCCTGGCCCCGTCGACGATGGCCTGGAACCCCGCCTCGCAGATGGCGGCCACCTGCCGGAGGCACTCGATCTCGTCGCGGGTCTTGACCTTTCGGGCGTCCTCCATGACCGCGGTCGCCGTCTCGACGTCGACCTCGGCGCCCGCGGCGTCGAGCGCGTCGACCAGCGTCGGGGTCCCGACGTCGACCCCCAGCGGCGCGTCGGCGACGCCGTACTCCTCGGCGGCCGCGACGACGCCCTCCGCCATGGTCTCGACGAGGAACTGCCGGGCCGACGCGCTGCCGGAGGCCCGCGGGACGTTCCCCAGCCCCGGGCAGGCGTACCGGACGTCCTCCAGCCACGGGCAGTTGAACCGCTGGTTGGCGGCGTGGTCGGCGGTGTCCCAGTGGACGACGTCGCCGTCCTCGGTGATGAGGGTGTAGTGGTCGGCGCCGCTGCCGCCCGTCATCGCCAGTCCGGTGACGTACCGGATGTTGGGGTCCGAGACGAGCAGGAGTGCGCCGAGCCGGGAGTCCTGCAGGCGCTCGAGGGCCCGCTCGGTCCGCTCGCGCCGCAGCCGGGCGACGTCGATGCGTTCCTCCCAGTCGACGGCCTGGGTGCCGCGCGTCCCCTCCATGAAGCCGCGGTCGTGCATGGCCAGCCCTTCCCGGCACGCGCTAATCAATGTGGGCGGTGTTCGGGCAACCGCGCGACCGCGTCCCGCGGGACAACGTTTTCACCGTCCCTGGTCGGCGTTTGGGCATGGCCGTTCGTGCCGCCAGGCCCGAGGACGCACCCGCAGTCCGACGGGTCGCGCGGGCGTCTTGGCACGCGGCCCACGACCACGTCCTGGGCGCCGACGCGGTCGACGTACTCCTCGACCGCTGGTACGGCGTCGATGACCTCCGGGCCTCCATCGAGGGCACGTCCTCGCCGATGTACGTCGCCGACGTGGACGGCGAGCTCGTGGGGTTCGGGCAGGGTGGGGCCGACGAGGACGGACCCGCCGACGCCGTGGTCTCGCGCATCTACGTCCACCCGGACCGGTGGGGAGAGGGTCACGGGTCGGGGCTGCTCGACCGGTTGTTCGAGGCGCTCCGGACCGAGGGCCACGACTCGGTCTGGCTCGCCGTCCTGGCCGACAACGAGGTGGGCCGGTCGTTCTACGACGCCCACGGCTTCACCGTCCACGAGGAGCGGACGGTCGAACTCGCCGGCGTCGAGACCGGGGACGTCGTCCTGGTCCGGGAGCTCTGAGGGGCGATGGAGTTTCCCCGGCGGCCCGCGTGGACGTAGCCATGTCCGGTGGCGACGAGAACGGGGCGGCGGTCGAGGACGCGGTGCGCGAGCGCATCGCCGACGACCCGTTCTGCGACACGCTCGGCATCGAGCTCGTGGACCTCGATCAGGGCCGCGCGGTCACCGAACTCCGGGTGACCGGGGCGCTGGCGAACTTCCACGGCACCGCCCACGGCGGGGCCGTCTACGCCCTCGCCGACGCCGCGTTCGCCGCGGCGTCGAACGCCCGCGGCGAGACGGCCCTGGCGCTGGAGACGAGCGTCTCGTACCTCGAGGCGGTCGACGTCGGCGCGACGCTCCGGGCGACGGCGACCGAGACCCACCGGGCCGTCAGGACCGCCGAGTACCAGGTCCGCGTGGCGCGGGCGGGGTCCGACGACCGCGTGGCCACCTTCCGCGGTCGTGTCTACCGCCCCGGCGACGGCTGACGGGCGGGCGAACAGGCGGTGCGATTCGCGCCCGGGCCGGTGCACCGCACGACCGCGAGCCGACCCGGACCGCTGCTCAGGTCACGCGGGCGATGGCCGCGCCTTCCCCCTTGAACCCTCGCCGTGGGATCGGCCGCCCAGGCTTATGTAGCGGCCGCCCGGACCCGCGGGCATGTACAAGCACGTGGCCCTCCTGGTCCGCAAGCCCGAGCTGAGCCACGACGAGTTCCGGTCGTACTGGGAGCACGAGCACACCCCCCTGGCCCGCGACATCGAGGGGGTCGTCCGGTATCACACGGTGTACCCGACCGACCCCGAGCACGCGGAGTTCGACGGGGTCGCCGAACTGTACTTCGAGTCGCTGGAGGAGCTCCACGACGCCCTGGGTTCGCCGGGGAGCAGGGACTACGACCCGACGAAGGAGGTGGCAGCGGCGGCCCGTGCGGACGTCGACGAGTTCCTCGCCATCGAGCAGCGGCCCCGGTTCATCGGCGAGGAGGTCGTCCAGACGGACGAGGTCGGCGGCGACACCGACGGCCTGTACAAGCACTCGGCGTTCCTCGTCCGGAACGAGGGGCTGAGCCACGACGAGTTCCGGGAATACTGGGAGCACGAGCACACGCCGCTGGCCCGCGACATCGAGGGGGTCGTTCGGTACCACACGGTCTACCCCACCGACCCGGCCAACTCGGAGTTCGACGGCGTCGCCGAGCTGTACTTCGAGACCCTCGAGGCGCTGCACGCCGCGCTGGGCTCGCCGGGGAGCCGGGACTACGACCCGACGAAGGAGGTGGCGGCGCAGGCCCGCGCCGACGTCGACGAGTTCCTCGCCATCGACCGGCGACCCCGGTTCATCGGCCGGGAGCGGGTCCGGAAGAACGAGATCGGCGACGTCGAGGGGTACTGATGGCGGGCGAGACCGACGCCGATGGCCCGGACTACGAGAGCCAGGTCCGAGACGCGTTCCCGGAGGTGGCGGACGTCGAGGACGCGGCCCTGCGCGAGCAGGTCGTCGAGGCGTGGGTGCTCGGCCTGGAGCGCGGCGGCTGGCGCCACGTCGAGGACGTGCCCTACGCCTGGAACATCCACGAGGTCACCAACGTCGAGCACGTCCGCGGCGTCACGGAGATCGCGGTCCGGTCGGCGGCGGTCCAGCGCGACCGCCACGGCGCCGACCCGGACCTCGAGGTCGTCCGGGCGGCCTGCCTGCTCCACGACGTGGGCAAGTGCTACGAGTACGTCGACCACGTCGACGACGAGCTGGTCGACCCCGACCCGACCTACGCCGGCGAGACCATCCCCCACTCGCTGTCGGGCTACGCGCTGGCCCACGAGGTGGGCTGTCCCATGGCGGTCCAGCGCGCCATCCCGCACTTCATCGGCGAGGTACCCGACCGGACGCTGGAGGCCGAACTCGTCACCAGCGCCAACGCGGCCTCGAGCAACGCCATCACGCAGGCCGCGATGGGGCTGTCGCTGGACGAGTGGGTCGAGGAGTACAGTCAGACGAGCTGATCGCCCCGATCAGACCGGCTCCAGTCCCTCGGCCTCGCGCAGCGTGTTCACGTACTGCCGGACGCCGGCCTCGAGGTCGTACTCCGGCGCGTAGCCGAGGTCCTCACGGGCGGCGTCGATGTCGAGGTCCTGGGTCCACGGCAGCTCGCCCTCGTCGGAGACCCGGACGTCGGCGCCGGGCACGACCCGCTCGACGGTCTCGGCGGCCTCGCGGACGGTCGCCAGCTCCCCGGCGACGTTGTACGCCCGCCGCGAGAGGTCTGCCTCGTCGGCGAAGGTCGCCAGCCGGAACGCCGTGGCGATGTCTGCGACGTGCTGCCAGTCGATGGCCTGGTCGCCGTACTCCACGGCGAAGGGCTCGCCCAGCGCGGGCTTCTCGATCAGGTCCACCAGGAACGCCGAGCCGCCCGTCTCGCGGTACGGCCCGTAGGCGACCGTCGGCCGGAGCGCCACGTCCGAGACGCCGAACGCCTCGCGGTACACCCGGGCCTGGCTCTCGTTGTAGGCTTTCGACGCACCGTAGAGGGTGTCGGGGGCGTAGAGGTCCTCCTCGTCGACCGGGAGGTCGTAGCTGGCGGGCGGCGCGTACAGCGCCGCGCTGGAGGCCCACGCCACCCGCTCGACCTGGTCGGACAGCGTCCGGGCGGCCTCGAACACGTTGTTCGTGCCCTCGACGTTGACCTGCAGGGCGGCCCGCGGGTGGTCCTCGGCGGCGTCGGTCAGCAGCGCCGCGAGGTGGACCACGTGGGTGGCGTCCGTCTCGGCCACCGCCCGCACGACGTCGGTCGGCTCGCTGACGTCGCCGCGCCGGACGGCGACCTCGTCGGCGACGCCGAGCCTCTCGAGCCGCCAGTCGTCGGTCGAGAGGTCGTAGGCGACGACCTCGTGGCCGTGCTCGACGAGCTCGGCGGCGACGTAGGCGCCGACGTACCCGGTGCCGCCGGTGACGAGTACCCGTGCCATGGCGGGGCGTTCCGGTGGCGCGTGGAAATACTTGCCGGGACGCCGCGATGCTGGATTCGGGTCGTCGTGTGATCCAGAACTAGAAGCGCTCCCGGCGGCGTCGATCACGAAAACCCCGCGAGCGCTCACTCGTGCAGCCCGCCCACCTCGGCGTAGAACGACGACTGGAGCTGGCCGGCCATATCCTCCTCGGGGTCGATGCGGACGTCCAGCACCGTCGGCACGTCGCCGGCCTTCGCCTCGGCGATGGCGGACTCGAGCGCCCCGGGCTCGCGGACCGTCCGGCCCTCGGCGCCGAAGGCCCCGGCGATGGCGGAGAAGTCGGTGTCGTGGAAGGTCGTCCCCGGGATGGCGTCGTCCATCTGGCGCACCATCCCCAGGCCGGCGTCGTTCATGACGACGAAGGTCGGGGCGACGCCGTACTCGACGGCGGTCTCGACCGAGTTCATCGTCATGGCGAAGCCGCCGTCGCCGGCCACGGCGATCGCCTCGCGGTCGGTCACGACGGCGGCGCTGACGGCGGCGGGGGCGGCCCAGCCCATCGACCCGACGCCGCCGCTGCCGAAGTAGGTCCGGCGGGCGGGCGTCCGGAGGTAGTTGAGCAGCCAGAACCGGTTGTTGCCCGAGTCGGCGGTCACGACGGTCTCGTCGTCGACGGCGGCCTCGACCGCCTTCGCGACGCGCTGGGGCTTTATCGGCACTGCGTCGGACTCGCACGCCGGCGCCGTGAAGTCCCGGCGGGCGTCGGCGGCGCGGTCCAGCGCCCAGCCGGTCGAGCCGCTCCCGGCGTCGGCCAGCGCCGCGAGGGTGTGGGCGGCGTCGCCCACGAGACCAACGTCGGCGGGGTAGACCCACCCGGCGTTGCGCGGGTCGACGTCGCAGTGGAGGATGGTCTGCTCGTCGGGCCGGACGAACGACGGCGCCTGCCAGTTGGTGTCCATCGGGTTGAGCCGACAGCCCACGACGAGCAGGACGTCGGCCTCGCTGACGACGCGGTTGGCGCCCTCGTGGCCGAACGAGCCCACGACGCCGACCGCCCGCTCGTGGGTCTCGGCGATCGTGGACTTGCCGAGGTAGGAGGTCGCCACGGCGGCGTCGTAGGCGTCCGCGACGCCGAGGAGCTCGTCGTACGCGCCGGCGGCGTGCACCCCGTTGCCCGCCAGCACCACCGGCCGGTCGGCGTCGGCCAGCGCCTCGGCGGCCGCGGCCACGTCGGCGTCGGTGGCCCGCGACGTCCAGGTCCGGGTCTGGGCGACGTCGTCCCACAGCGGCGGCGTGGGATCGGCCGGGACCTCTTCTCCCACCGCGTCGCCGTCGAGCACCACCGCGCAGGGCCCCGGGCGGCCGGCGGTGGCGTGCTTGAAGGCCAGCTGGACGCTCCGGACGGTCTCGGCGGGCGTCCGGGGCTCCCAGTGCTCCTTGGTGATCCCGTCGAGGATGGACGGGAGGTCCAGGCCGCCGTAGTCGCCGCGGGCCTGCTGGTAGGGCGAAAGCGTCGCGTACTCGCCGCGCTCGGAGGCCTCCGTGACGACGACCATCGGCGAGGAGCCCAGCCGGGCCTCCATCTGGCCGACGGCGCCCAGGCTGCCGATCCAGGGCCCCTGGCCGAGCAGGACGCCGGGCTCGCGGGTGAGCCGGCCGGCGGCCTCGGCCATCACGCTGGCCTCGCGCTCGTCGCGGGGCCGGACGACGTCGACGGGCGAGTCGGCCAGCGCCTCGAACACCTCGATGACGCGACCGCCGGGGTAGCCAAAGGCCACCTCGACGCCGACGGCCTCCAGGGTCTGCACGATGCGCTCGGCGGTGTCCATGGCCCGGGAGACGGGCGGCCCGCCCTTCGGTCTTTCCCGGGGGGTAGCTCGTGGCACTCCGGCACACGAGTGGGCCGATGGTCGTCCCTGTACCAGTCGGTTCGCCGGAAAGCCCCCGCCCGCTCTCCCACCGCAACCGCCCCGCCGACCGCCATTCGTGCTTGCCCGATCCCCCCGCCGGAAAGCCCCCGCCCGCTCGACTCGAGGGCCTCGCTGCGCGCGCTCCCTCGCTGTCGCTCGGTCGCGTGCTTGCGTCGGCCGTCTTCGTCGAGCGGGCGGCCCCTTTCAGTCCCGCCCCTGTCGGCTGGTCGGCCGGCCGACTGGCCGGGAGCGGCGCTCGGGCCGCGAC
>CAYWNQ010000093.1:0-8499 GCA_964459695.1 uncultured Halobacteriales archaeon
TGCGCGACGAGAAGAACGAGCTCCAGCGCGAGCAGGACCGGCTGCTCGACGAGGCCCGGCGGCGCTCCGAGGAGCACCGCGAGAAGGAGCGCGAGATCGAGGAGGCCGAGGCCCAGCTCCCCGAGCTCGACGAGGAGATCGCCGACCTGGAGGACGAGCTCGCAAAGGCCGAGGAGAACAGCGAGGCCATCGCCGACGTGGTCGAGGACCTCAAGCGCGAGAAGGCCGAGCTGCTGGACGAGATCGAGGCCGTGGAGGACGAGATGTCGGCCAAGCAGCAGGAGTACGCCGACCTGGAGGCCAAGGCCGGCGACGCCGGCGACTCCGCCTACGGCCGGGCGGTGACGACGATACTCAACGCCGACGTCGAGGGCGTCCACGGCACGGTGGCCCAGCTCGGCGGCGTCGACGCCGCGTACGCCACCGCCTGCGAGACCGCCGCCGGCGGCCGGATGGCCCACGTGGTGGTCGACGACGACGGCGTCGGCGAGCGCTGCATCGACCACCTCAAGTCCCGCAACGCCGGGCGGGCGACCTTCCTCCCGCTGACCGAGATGGACGAGCGCTCGCTGCCGTCGACGCCGGACCTGCCGGGCGTCGTGGACTTCGCCTACGAGCTGGTGGACTTCGACGCCGCCTACGCGGGCGTGTTCTCGTACGTCCTGGGCGACACGCTCGTGGTCGAGGACATGGAGACCGCCCGCGAGCTGATGGGCCGGTTCCGGCTGGTCACCCTCGAGGGCGACCTCGTCGAGAGCTCCGGCGCCATGACGGGCGGCTCGACCTCGGGCTCGCGGTACTCCTTCGCGAAGTCCGGCACGGGTCAGCTCGAGCGCGTCGCCGAGCAGATCGAGGAGCTGGAGGACCAGCGCCGGGAGCTCCGCGAGGAGCTCCGGGACGTCGAGGGCCGGCTCGACGACGCCCGCGACCGCCAGTCCGACGCCCGCGACAAGGTCCGCGACATCGAGGCGTCGCTGGAGCGCCGCCGCGAGGAGCGCGAGGACGCCGGCGCGCGCGTCGACGACCTGGAGGAGGAGCTGGCCGAGATCGAGGCCGAGCGCGAGGCGGTCTCGGCGGAGATGGAAGACCTGGAGGCCGACATCGACGAGAAGGACGCCGAGATAGCCGCGGCCGAGGACGACGTCGAGGAGCTCGAGCGGGAGCTGAAGGACTCGGAGATCCCGGAGCTGACCGAACGCGCCGAGTCGATCCGCGAGGAGATCGCCGAGCTCGACGCCGAGATCGACGACCTCGACGGCGACCTCAGCGAGCTCGAGCTCGAGAAGGGCTACGCCGAGGACGCCATCGAGGAGCTCCACGAGGAGGTCGAGGCGGCCAAGGAGCGCGCGGCCGACGCCGAGGCCGACATCGAGGACCACGAGGCCGCCATCGCCGACCACGAGGAGCGCCTCGAGGAGAAGGAGGCCGCGGTCGCGGAGCTCGAGGAGGCCATCGCCGACCTCAAGGACGACCGCGAGAATCTCAAGGACGACCTCCGGGAGGCCCGCCGCGAGCGCGACGAGCACAACGAGCGCGTGACGGCGGCCAAGTCCGAGCTCGCCGAGCTCCGGGACCGGGCCGACCGCCTGGAGTGGGAGATCGACGAGCTCGAGGCCGAGGTCGGCGACTACGACGCCGAGGAGATCCCCTCCCACCAGGCCGTCAAGGGCCGGATCACCAAGCTCGAGAACCGGATGAGCGAGCTCGAGCCGGTCAACATGCTGGCCATCGAGGAGTACGACGACGTCGCCGCGGACCTCGAAGAGCTCGAGGACAAGCGCGCGACGCTGGTCGAGGAGGCCGACGGCATCCGCGAGCGCATCGAGCGCTACGAGTCCCGGAAGCGCGAGACGTTCATGGAGGCCTTCGAGGGCATCAACGAGGAGTTCGAGGACATCTTCGCCCGGCTGTCCGACGGCACCGGGACGCTCGTGCTCGAGGACGAGGCCGACCCGTTCGACGGCGGCCTGACGATGCGCGCCCAGCCCGCCGACAAGCCCGTCCAGCGGCTGGACGCCATGAGCGGCGGCGAGAAGTCCCTGACTGCGCTGGCGTTCATCTTCGCCATCCAGCGGTACAACCCGGCGCCGTTCTACGCGCTCGACGAGGTCGACGCGTTCCTCGACGCCGCCAACGCCGAGATGGTCGGCGAGATGGTCGACGACCTGGCCGGCGAGGCCCAGTTCATCGTCGTCTCCCACCGGTCGGCGCTGCTCGAGCGCAGCGAGCGCGCCATCGGGGTCACGATGCCCGAGGACAACGTCTCGGCGGTGACGGGCATCGACCTGTCGAACGAGGGGGTGCCCGCCGATGACTGACGACGAACCCCCCGAGGAGCCCGACGCCGAGACCGACGGCGGCGTCCCGCTCGACATCGCCGGTCACGAGAGCCGCGACCCGCCCGGCGCCCCGGGCCCCGACGGCCTGCCCGGCGGGAACGGTGGCGGTGGGGGCAACGGGAACGGCGACGCCGGCGACGACGCCGTCGAGCCGGTCGAGGTGCTGGTCCAGATGGCCGACGACGGCGAGATCGACCCCTGGGACATCGACATCGTCGCCGTCACCGACGAGTTCCTGGCGCGGCTGGACGGCGCCGACCTCCGGACCGGGGGCCGGGCACTGTTCTACGCGTCGGTGCTGCTGCGGATGAAGAGCGACGCGATGCTGTCCGACGACGAGCCCGACGACGCGTGGGCCGAGGAGGCGTGGGACGCGCCGATGGACGACCCGCGGGCCTCGGGGGCGGCGGTCGACCCGTTCGACGAGCTCGAGGCCGAGATGGACCGGCGGCTCGAGCGCAAGCACGCCCGGGGCACCCCCGAGACGCTGGACGAGCTGGTGCGCGAGCTCCGCGAACGCGAGCGCGAGACCCGGTGGAAGGAGTCCCGGAGCTACGACACCTCCGCGTCGCCGACGGGGTTCGCGCGGGGTACCCAGGAGCTGGACTACCACACCAGCGACGACCTGCGGCTGGACGACGAGCCCACGGAGGCCGACGCCTTCGAGCGCACCCACGGCGAGCAGATGGAGGACGTCATCAACGACGTCTACGTGGCGCTGCAGGAGCGCTACGAGACCGGCCGCGAGGAGGTGCTGTACGCCGAGGTCGAGGACGCCGGCGGCTCCCGCGTCGAGACCTACCTCGGCGTGCTGTTCCTCGCCCACCGGGGCCAGGTCCGCCTCGACCAGGACGAGCTGTTCGGCGACCTCTGGATCCGCGACCCGGCGGCGGTGGATGATTCGACCGTGACGTCCGGAGCCTGAGGGGCTCGCTGGCGAGCTCGCAGGTTCGTGCTCGACAGCCACGACCGCATAGAATGCCCCGAGGCGCTGGACTCGGGAGCCCCGCCGGGCGCGCCCGCTGGCTCGCGGATTGCGTCGCTCTCCGCTCGCCCGTTCGGTGGCGCGACCTGCGAGGCCGACCGTCGGGAGGCCCCGAGGTAGCCGAGCGGCCAAGCCGCGAGGCGAGGGACCGTCACCGGATGAGCGAACGGTGTCCTCGCGAGCGACGGGAGGCGCGACTGCAAGGAGCACCTCCAGACGGGCGAACGGTGAGCGAAGCGAACCGCGAGCTAGCGAGCGAGGGCTCGGCAGAGCATCGCTCTGCCGGCGAGCGGAGCGAGCCCTGAGCGGGCACCGAGTCGAGCGTGAGGTCGGGCCGCAGGCCCGACCTCTGCGTTCCGTCACGGCTGCGCCGCAACGCGGGCGGGGGCTTTCTGGCGGTATGATCGGGTCGAGCACGAGCTGCGGCCTGCGTGTGCGGTCGGAGCAGTCCCGTGGTCGAGCTGGGGGCTTCCAGGCGGTGTCGTCGGTTCGAGCACGTGGACGGTTCGGCGCGGGCGGGCCAGAGCACTCCATCGACCTGATCCGACGAGGGCTACCGGGTGCTTCCCCCCGCCCCGCTTCCGAAGGGGTTTAGGTGCCCTCCACGCTGGTCGCGGGTATGAGCGCGTGGGCCGACTGGGACCACATCGTGAAGATAGATCCGGACAAGGAGCTGGTCCCGGGCGAGACGTTCGCGGACGTGTGCGCCACGGGCACCGACGCCATCGAGATCGGCGGGACGCTGGGCATCACCGAGGAGAAGATGCTGTCGGTGGTCGAGCCCTGCGCGGCGGCCTGCGCCGACCACGGCGTCGCCTGCTACGTCGAGCCCTCCCACGCCGGCGCCGTGGTCGACGCGCCGGGGCTGGACGGCTATCTCGTGCCCACGGTGTTCAACGCCGGCGACGTGTTCTGGACCACCGGCGCCCATCGCCACTGGGTCAGGACCGAGGACGACATCGACTGGGCCCGGACGTTCACGGAGGCCTACGTCGTCCTCAATCCCGACTCGTCGGTCGCCGAGTACACCGAGGCCGACTGCGACCTCGACCCCGAGGACGTGGCGGCTTACGCCGAGGTCGCCGAGCGGATGTTCGGCCAGGAGATCGTCTACGTCGAGTACTCGGGGACCCTGGGCGACCCCGAGACCGTCGCCGCCGCCCACGACGCGGTCGCCGAGGCGGCGGTGTTCTACGGGGGCGGCATCGGCGACTACGAGGCGGCCCGCCGGATGGCGGCCCACGCCGACGCGGTCGTCGTCGGCGACCTGGTCCACGACGAAGGCGTGGCGGCGGTGCGCGAGACCGTCGAAGGCGCGAGGGACGGGTAGCTGGCTGGTAGATTCCAGCGGGTCGAGCGGGCGGGGGCGTGCCGGCGGTGGTCGTGGCGAGATAGGCGTGGCCTTCCGAGTGGGCCGGCCATCCGTCATCGCCACTCCGAACAGTGCCGGACGCCGCTCCCGAAGACACTTCCCGGCGGCCGGCCAACCCGGACCGACAGATGGCCCTCGACGACGTGACCGTCGGCGACGTCGCCCGCGTCGTCGGCTACCTCCTGGTGGGCGCGGTCGGGACCCTCGTGGGAGCCATCGTGGCCCTCCGGCTCCTCGGGCCGCTCCGGCCGGCGATCTACGAGGCTTACTACCTCTCCATCGGCCCGTGGAGCGCCACCGAGGCCGCGTCGGTGCTGGTGTTCGCCGCCGCCGTGCTGACGCCGGGGGCCGTTCTGGCGGTCGTGGCGGCGGGACTCGAGGGGGACCGCGAGACGGCCGGCCGGGTCGCCGTGCGGCTGGTGGTCGGGCTGGGTCTCGTGCTGACCGCCGTCGCCGGCGCGCTGTTCCTGCACGTCGAGGCCGTCCTGATGGCGCTGGTCGCCGTCGCAGCGGTCGGGATGGCGGTCCCGGTCGGGCTGTGGTGGGCCGGGAGCTGGGCCGGCGGCGGGCCGACGTTCCTCGGCAGCGTGCCGGTGATGCTGTTCCTGCTCCTGGTCCTGGGCGCCGGGCTGGGGTGGGGCGGTGGTTACGACCTCGTGGCCCGCGAGGTGCCCGCCGACGCCGTCGACGAGCCGGTGGCCACCTTCGAGGGCTACGAGGCAGTCCGCGACGACCTGCTGTCACCCGACGACGGCGGCGGGACGTACGCCAACTGCGAGACGGCCGACGGCCTGCGGACCTGCCGACTGCCGCTCCGTGGGTACGTCCACGAGGCCGCCGCCGCGCGGTTCCTCGCCGCCAACGGCGTCCGGTGCGGGTACCGGGGCTCCGGCGGGACGGGGCAAGCAAGCAACCGGTCGTTCGTGGCGGAGGCCGACGGCTCCTACTACCGGCTCCGGTGCCAGGGCTACGGCGACTGAACACCGGCGCACCCGAAGGGCCGCGCTTAAGGCGGCCTCGCCAGAACGCCGGAGTATGGACGACCGCACGTACGCCAGCGAGGCCGAGCCGGGCCAGACGGTGACCGTCGCCGGCTGGGCCCACGAGATCCGCGACCTCGGGGGCATCGCCTTCCTCATCGTCCGGGACACGACCGGCAAGATCCAGGTCAAGTTCGAGAAGGACGAGATGGACGACGACCTGGTCGCGACCGGCACCGAGGTCACCCGCGAGTCCGTCGTGCGGGTGACCGGCGCCGTCGAGGCCGAGGAGCGCGCCCCCACGGGCGTCGAGATCGTCCCCGACGCGGTGGAGGTGGTCGCGCCCGCCGACCCCGAGCTGCCGCTCGACCCATCCGGCAAGGTCGGCGCCGAGCTGCCGACCCGGCTGGACAACCGGACGCTGGACCTCCGCCGGCCCGAGGCCAAGGCCGTCTTCGAGGTCCGCGCCGAGGTGCTCCGGGCGGTCCGGGCGGCGTTCCGGGAGCTGGGCTGCACCGAGATCAACACGCCCAAGATCGTCGCCACCGGCACCGAGGGCGGCACCGAGCTGTTCCCCATCACCTACTTCGGCCGGGAGGCGTTCATGAACCAGAGCCCGCAGCTGTTCAAGCAGCTGATGGTCGGCTCCGGACTCGAGCGGGTGTTCGAGGTCGGCCCCATCTTCCGCGCCGAGGAGCACAACACGCCCCGGCACCTCAACGAGGCGACCTCCATCGACTTCGAGTCGGCGTTCTTCGACCACGTCGACGCGATGGACGCCTGCGAGCACGTCGTCCGGTCGGCCTACGAGGCCGTCGCCGACAACTGCGCCGCACAGCTCGAGACGCTCGGCGTCGCCGAGGGGTTCGCCGTCGACGACGACCCCTTCCCGCGGCTCACCTACGAGGCGGCCATCGAGCGCGTCAACGCCCTGGGCGCCCTCGACGAGCAGCTCGTGTGGGGCGACGACCTGCCCACCGAGGCCGAGACGGCGCTGGGCGACGACGTCGGCGGACACTTCTTCGTCACCGACTGGCCCAGCGAGGTCAAGCCCTTCTACATCAAGGACCACGACGACGACCCGGAACTCTCGACCGGCTTCGACCTCAACCACCCGCGGATGGAGCTGGTCTCGGGCGGCCAGCGCGAGCACCGCCACGACCGCCTCATCGAGGGCTTCGAGCAGCAGGGTCTGGACCCCTCGGCGTTCGAGTACTACACCGAGATGTTCCGGTACGGCATGCCCCCACACGCGGGCTGGGGGCTCGGGGGCGAGCGGCTCGTGATGACGATGCTGGACCTGGACAACATCCGGGAGGCGGTCATCTTCCCCAGGGACCGCCAGCGGCTGAGTCCCTGACCGCCGATGGCTGATAGCCCCGAGGCGTTCGTCCCGGGCCACGTCACCGGGTTCTTCAGCAGCCACGCCCACGACGACCCGGCGCGGGCGGGCTCGCGCGGCGCCGGCGTGGCCATCTCGGACGGGGTGACCGTGACCGTCGCGCCCGCAGAGGCGACCACCGTGACCCTGGACGGCGACCCCGTCGACGTCGAGGCGGTCTCGCGGGTTCTCGACGGGCTGGGCGCCACCGCCAGCGTCGCCGCCGAGACGCCGCTGCCGCTGGGCGCCGGCTTCGGCGTCTCCGGCGCGATGGCGCTGGGCACGGCGCTGGCGGCCAGCGAGGCCCTGGACCTCGCCCACACCGAGAACGAGCTGGTCGGGCTGGCCCACCGGGCGGAGGTCGCCGCCGGTACGGGCCTCGGGGACGTCGTGGCCCAGGCCCGCGGCGGCTTGCCCCTGCGCCTCGAACCCGGCGACCCCGACCACGGCGCGATGGACGGCCTGCCGGCCCGGGGCCGCGTCGAGTACCGCACCTTCGGGGGGCTGTCGACCGAGTCCGTGCTCGCCGGCGACACCGACGACCTCTCCGCCGCCGGCGACCGGGCCCTCGAGGAGCTGCTCGCCGAGCCCACCACCGAGCGGTTCGTGGCGCTCTCGCGGCGGTTCGCCGAGGCGACCGGCCTGCCGACGACCCGCGTCGAGCGGGTGCTCGCCGACGTGGCCGCAGCCGGGGGCGCGGCCTCGATGGCGATGCTGGGCGAGACCGCGTTCGCGCTCGGCGACGGCCTGTCGGCGGCGGGCTACGACCCCGCCATCTGTCGGATCGACAACGCCGGCGCGCGCCTCCGGTGAGCGGGGGAAAAGCGACGGGTTTTCCACGCTGTCGGGCGGACTACCGGCGATGACCGACGTGGACGTGCCGGAGAGCCACCCCCGGTACGAGTCGCTGCTGACGCGCCACCGCATCGAGGCCGGCGTCGAGAGGGGCATCACGTCGCTGCAGGGCCTCGTCGCCCAGGGCCGTGGCGAGGCCTACGACTACCTGCTGGGCGAGCAGACCATCCCGAGCGCCGAGGAGGCCGAGCGCGTCGCCGCCGCCCACCTCCTGCTCGCCGACCACCCGGTGCTGTCGGTCAACGGCAACGTCGCGGCGCTGGTGCCCGGCGAGACCGTCGACCTGGCCGAGGCCACCGGCGCCGACCTCGAGGTCAACCTGTTCAACCGCACCGACGAGCGGATGGCCGCCATCGCCGACCACCTCCGCGAGCACGGCGCCGACGAGGTCAGGGGCCTGACCGGCGACGGCCGGATTCCGGGGCTGGACCACGAGCGCGCGACCGTCGACGCCGACGGCATCGGCGCCGCCGACGTGGTGCTCGTGCCCCTCGAGGACGGCGACCGCGCCGAGGCGCTCGCGGCGATGGGCAAGACCGAGATCGTGATCGACCTGAACCCGCTGTCGCGGTCGGCCCGGTGTGCGA
>CAYWNQ010000094.1:0-8497 GCA_964459695.1 uncultured Halobacteriales archaeon
GGGTCGCCCGCACGACACCGCAGCGACCACCGGGAGCGAGGAGCGCAGCGAGCGGGCGGCGCGAACGAAGTGAGCGCCGCCGAACGCGCGAGCGGGGAGCGAAGCGACCCGCGAGCGTCGCAACCGGTCGAGCGGGCGAGGGCTTTCCGGGCGGTACTGGGATTCAACACGAGCTAATCTGAACAGTGCCGACGGATCACTGGGGCGTCGGTCCCGGAACCGATAGTACGTCGGGGTGGCCGTGTGGGATGTGCACGATGGCGCCCGTTCATGGGGACGCCAGGATGGGGCGCTCGAGTACACACCGCAGGGCTGTTGTGGGTGACACCGCGACTCCGTGGGCACGTCGACACCGCGGGCCGACCAGCTCGGAGGATACCGAGAGCTCCCTGCAGTCATTCCGTCTTGCAGATATCATCAGAAATATTATACGGACATTGTGCTTCACGAACCAGTAGAGGAGCTCACACGAGTGAGTCGGGGCCCGGCGGCGTCCTCGTCTGGCCAGCAACGTCACAGCCCGGTGGGTCGATCCGTCCCCGTTCGCTCCCCGATTTCGTTCTCGTCTGCAGTCGGTGGCCACCGTCGCTGACCTCACGACCCCTCGACGAGCCGGGCGAGCCGGTCGGGGGCCACGGCACCCCGCGCGGCCCGCCCCTCGTAGACGAACGTCGGGACGCCGGTGATGCCCGCCTGCCGGGCGGCGGCGAACCGGTCGCGGAGCCGCTCGCGGCGGTCCTCGTCGGCGACGGCCCCCCGGATCTGCCCGCCTTCGACGCCGACGCTGTCCGCGACGTCGACGAGCACGTCGACGTCGCCGATGTCCCGCCCCTCGACCCAGAGGGCCCCGAAGACCGCCTCGTCGAACGGGAGCCACCGGTCTGGATGCTCGGCGTCCACGTACGACGAGGCGACCTGGGCGTCGAGCGAGTCGACGGGCTCGGGCAGTTCCTCGAGCGCCAGCATCTCGTCGGCGCCGTACTCCGCCTTCAGTCGCGCGACGTTCTGGCGGACCTGGGCGAAGTACTCGCCGTCCTTCCAGTCGTCGACCGCGTCGTCGAGGTCGCCGTCGGGCCCCCGGTGGTTGCTCCGGAGGTCGAACGGGTGCCAGTCGATCGCGAGTGCGTCCGCCCTGGTCTCCTGGTACCGGTCCAGCGACCGTCGCCCAAGGTAACAGAACGGACACACGTAGTCCGAGTACACCGTGACGGTGCCGTCGTCGCGAGCCATGGCCCACGTAGGGACGGAGCCGGGAAAAGGGTCGCCTTGAGTCGGCCCCATCGCTCGTCGCGTCGAATCGGTGACGAGGTTGCTTCGTGGGTCAGCGACGAGTCCCCCACGGTTCACCTACCCGCTCGTGTGGACCTCGTCGGGGCGGATTCGCAGGACGACGCGTTCGGTCCTGATCGGATTCGGGTAGTCGGCCTCGCCCATGTACCGCTCGGTGAGTGCGTCGACGTGCTCGCGAGCCCCGTCGGTGGTCACCGACGTGACCTCGCCCGTCACGGAGAGGAACCGGTAGGCGTTCTCCGGGTCGGTCATGCTCAGGGCGACCGTCGGGTCGGCGGCGACGTTGCGCTCCTTGCGCCGGCCGCGTTCGGTGTTGACCAGCAGCCGGTCGGCGTCCTCGTCGTGGTCGATCCAGACGGGCGTCGCGTGGGGTCGCCCGTCGGGACCCATCGTGGTCAGGTGGGCGATGGTCGGCTTTTCGAACAGGTCCAGGTACTCCTGCGGAATCGCTCCCATGACCGGGACGGGGGCTGCCACTCGGATAACTCTCTCCCCGGTCCACGGTATCCGGCCGTGCTGCAGGCCGCCGAGCACCGTCGCGTGCCTCGGTGGCGCCATCGGTGACCCCTCATCGGGGGTTAGCGTCCGGACCGCCCGCGACGGCGGCTCCTTGCACAGCGCGGTCGCCTGCTCGTCGAGGAGGCCGAGGGGGGCCGTCCGGACGGCCTCGATGGCCCCGGTAACGTCGTCGAGTCTTCGGCGGCGGGCCGGTCGTGGTCCTCGACATCTAGGCCGAAGACACCGCGACGGGTCACCACTCGCAGGCGTCGCCCACCGTCAGGTCGTTCTCGTCGACGTAGGTCGACAGACAGGCGTAGTTACAGAAGTACGTGGGCGCGCCACAGGCGTCGGTGCAGTCGCGGACGCAGACCGGGTCGTGGTCGAATATCCGGGCCCCGCAGTACGCACACGGCTCGTCGGCGTCCGGCGTCGTGACAGTGGTCGCCATGGCCACCCTAGCGGGACGACCCGGGAAACGGTTTCGGCGGCCGGGCTCACTCCTCGCGCCGGAGGCGCTCCCGGCGCTCCTCGAACTCCTCCTCGGTGAGGTCGCCGCGGGCGTACGCCAGCCGCAACTCCTCGATCGCCGGGTCCGCACGCCCGTCCGCCCCGCCCCGACCGGCGAGGGCCCGGTACAGGAGGTACCCGATGGCCGCCACCACGACGAGCAAGACGAGCAGCGTGGCGACCCCCCATACCGGGGAGACGCCCCCCATCGTTCCGTCTCCCCACCAGCCCGTGCCACCCATCATCGGCATCGCGGCGGCCATCATCATCGCGGGGACGACGACGAACACACCCAGGACGATGGCGACGATCAGGACGAGGTCGCCGTCCGGGCGTCGGTCCGCCATGGCTGTCTCGTCCTGACTCGACGCGGACCAGCCCATTATAGGTTTCTCCGCCGGGGGCGGCGGTGCCCGCGGGCTCAGTCGGCGGGCCGGGCTCCCTGGGGCGGGGCCGCGTCGGGCGTTCCCGGGATCGAGAGGTCCACCCGCCGGAGCAGCTGGGCGTTGATCGCCACGATCACCGTGCTGAGCGACATCAGCAGCGCGCCCACCGCCGGCGACAGGAGGATTCCGATCGGTGCCAGCACGCCCGCCGCCAGCGGGATGGCGAGGACGTTGTAGCCGGCGGCCCAGACGATGTTCTCCTGCATCTTCCGGTAGCTCGCCCGGCTCAGCGCGAGGAGCCGGACGACGTCCATGGGGTTGTTCCGGACGAGGACGACGTCCGCCGACTGCACGGCCACGTCCGTGCCGCTGCCGATGGCGATGCCGACGTCCGCCCGGGCGAGGGCAGGCGCGTCGTTGACGCCGTCACCCACCATCCCGACCAGCTTCCCCTGGCCCTGCAGCTCCCGGACCTTCTCGTCCTTGTCCTCCGGTAGGACCTCCGCGAACACCGTGTCGATGCCCAGCTCCGCCGCGACCGCCTCCGCGACGTCCCGGGAGTCGCCGGTCAGCATCGCCACCTCGACGTCGCGGTCGTGTAGCGCCGCGACCACCCGCCGGCTCTCCTCGCGGATCACGTCGGCCATGGCGAACGCGGCGACCGGGTCGCCGTCCCGGACGAGGTACACGACGGTCCGTGCGTTCTCGCCCGCCTCGGCGGCGAACCCCCGGAGGGCCGGCGGGACGTCGCTGTCGAGGTGGGCCAGGAGGTTCGGCCCGCCGACGTACACCGTCTCGCCCTCGACCGTCGCCCGGACGCCGCGGCCCTTCAGCGCCTCGAACCCCTCGGCCGCCGGGACGTCGATGCCGCGCTCGGCTGCGGCCTCGCGGACGGCACGGGCGATAACGTGCTCGGAGTCCCCCTCGACGGCGGCGGCGAGGCTCAGGGCCTGGTCCTCGTCGACGCCGTCGACGGTTTCGACCCCGACGACGCCGTGTTGCCCCTCGGTGAGCGTCCCGGTCTTGTCGAAGATGATCGCGTCGAGCTCGCGGGCCCGTTCCATGGCGAGGCGGTCCCTGACGAGCATCCCGTTGCGGGCGGCCAGCGACGTGTTGATCGCCACGACGAGCGGGATGGCCAGCCCCAGCGCGTGTGGACAGGCGATGACGAGGACGGTGACGACCCGCTCGACGACCGCAGCGTCGAACGCCGTCGCCACCGTCCAGGCCACGGCGGTGACCGCTGCCGCGGCCACCGCGACGTAGAACAGCCAGCCGGCGGCCCGGTCGGCCAGCACCTGGGTGCGGGACTGGCTGCGCTGGGCCTCCTCGACAAGCCGCACGATCCCCGCCAGCGTGGTCGCCTCGCCCGTGGCGGCGATCCGCACCCGGAGGCTCCCGTCGCCGTTGACGGTCCCCCCGACGACCTCGTCGCCGGGCTCCTTGGACACCGGCCGCGACTCGCCGGTTATCATCGACTCGTCGACGGCCGACTCGCCGTCCTCGACGACGCCGTCGGCCGGCACGCTCGAGCCCGGTCGGATGAGCACCAGGTCGCCCGCCGACAGCTCGCTCGCGGGCACCTCCTCGGTCCCGCCGTCGGCCGTGATCCGCTCGGCCGTGTCGGGCAGCAGCGACGCGAGCTCGTCGAGGGCGCCCGAGGCCCGCCGGACGCTCCGCATCTCGACCCAGTGGCCGAGCAGCATGACGTCGATCAGCGTGACGAGCTCCCAGAAGAACGCCGACTCGGCCAGGTCGACGACGCTCGCGAGGCTGTAGACGAACGCGACGGTGATGGCCATCGAGATGAGCGTCATCATCCCCGGCGACCGGTCGCGCACCTCCGGGACGGCCATCCGGAGGAAGGGGACGCCGCCGTAGCCGAAGACGACCACCGCGAAGACCGGGTTGATCCACTCGCTGCCGGGGAACGCCGGGACCGAGAAGCCGAGCCACGACTGGAGCGCCTCACTGTACAGCAGGACGGGGACCGACAGCAGCGTCGAGACGACGAATCGCCGGCGGAACAGCTGCTCGTGGCCGGCGTGCATCCCGCCGTCGCCGTGACCGCCTCCGCCGTGGTCGTGGTCGTCGTGGCCGTCCATGGGTGCTGGGCGGGCGGGCCTACACCGGCCGGGCCCTTGGAGGTGTGGCGTACGTATCCGACACCCGAGGGGTCTCCCGGCCGGTCGCGTCCCGGTCATCCCTCGGCGGGTGACGGGACACCGGGCGGGCCGTCCCCGAGCAGCGTCCCCGACACGAGGACGGCGACGCCCAGCGCCAGCGCCGCGCAGGCGAGGTACTCGGCGGTGAACCCGATCCGGCCGACCAGCGGCAGCGCCACGACCGGCCCGAGAGTGGAGCCGACGTCGCCGAAGACGTTGTAGACGCCACCGAGCTTCCCGACGTCGTCGTCGGGACTGATGTCGCCGAGGTAGGCCATCAGTGGCGGGTTCGAGCCGCCGACGCCGATGCCGACCAGCGCCACCGCGACGAGGATCCCCGACAGCGTCGGGACCGCCGCCAGGAGGACGAATCCGGCGGCCAGTACGCCCAGCGCCGGGAGGGCGACGAGCGCCCGGTTCGAGAGGCCGTCGGAGAACCGCCCGACGAGGATGGTGGTCCCGCTGGCCCCGAGCACGCTGATCGCCATCACGACGCCGCTGACGCCGGTGGCCGACAGGACGCCGATGGTGACGGCGTTGGCCTCGGCGTACAGCACCACCGTCGCGAGGAGGACGCCGGCGAACACGAACCGGACGACGAGGTTGACGGCCCCGACGGCCGCGATCCGGCGGTCGGCCCGGACGATGGCCGGCAGCTCGCCCAGCGTACTCGGGGTGACGTCGGGGCTGACGTCCGGCAGCACCAGGAACGCCACGACCGCCGCGAGCAGGCCCGCCACGCCCGCGACGGAGAAGGCGACCTCGTAGCTGTAGGCGTCGGTCAGGACGCCGCCGACGACGAGCCCCGCCGGGAAGCCGAGGCTCTGGCCGCCCCGCATGTAGCCGATCCACTTCCCGCGGTTGGCCGACGTGGTGACGTGGGTGATGGTACTGAACGCCCCCACGAACACGAACGCCGATCCGACCCCCCAGACAGCCCGCGACCCGAGGAAGACCGTCGCGCTGCCCACCGGGAGGCGGTCGGCGTGGAGCCCGAGGACGTAGCCGAACGGCACCAGCCCCTGGAGGACGAACCCCAGGATCATGGGCCGGCGCGTGCCGACCCGGTCGAGGACCTGCCCCGCCGGCGTGTTCAGCACGAGGCGGGTGAACCGGTTGAGCGAGAGGATGAGCCCGACGACCAGCGGCGTGATGCCCAGGACGTCGCCCAGCGTCGGCAGCGTCGGGTACGCGACCCCGCCGGCCACGCCGCCGAAGAAGACGCCGGCGACGAGGCTTCCGACGACGTAGCGGACGGACGGGTCGGCCCGTCCCGTCGGTCTCACGCAGACCCCCGGATCCCGGCCCGCGGTTCAGGAGACGGCACCGGTGGGCGTGCACGGCGGGGCCGCAAAACTCCATCGCTGCGGGTCGACGTGGGGCGAACGACCTCCCTGGTCTCCCTTGGACACCCACGGGACCGCCAGCCGCCCCACGACGCACGTACCACGAGGCGGCTGGCGCCGATCACCACCTCACCCGGACGGACCGACGCCGCCGGAGAGCCGACGCACCCACGGCGTCACGAACCGGTACCCCAGCGCGGTCAGCACGCCCAGCGAGACGCCCCACGCGAGGTGACTCGCGAGCAGGTCGACCGGGAGGTTGGGGACCGGGACGGCGACGTCGAGCAGCCCCAGCCAGAGCGGCGCGACGACGCCGGCGGCGACCCCTGCGAGCAGCGCCGCCCCGAGCGTGACCGACAGCTGGGGGACGTCGAGGTCGCCCCCCGGCTCACGAGCCGGTGCTGAACAGCGAGAGCCGGTCGTCGCTCCCGGTGGAGCCGACCCAGAGGTAGCCCTCGGGCCCCGCTTCCACGATGATCGGCGTGTCCGACAGCTCGATGACGGTCGGTTCGGGCCGCAGGAACTCCGGGACGTACACGCCGTCCGCGCCTCGCTCGAGCGGCACGAAGACGACCTTGCCGGCGAGGGCCACGACCACGCCGTCCCGGGCGCCGAGCTCGTCGGTGGTCTCGACGCCCGTCGACTGGATCCCGTCCAGCACCCACAGCGGCTCCGTGCTCTCCTCGCCCGGCGGCGCCGCGTCGAACGTGCCGTACTCCGGGTAGCCGAAGTCCGCCCCGTCGGTGATGTGCAGGAGCGACTCCCAGACCTTCGACCGCATCGACATCCCGTCGTTGTTCGCACCGAATAGGTGGCCGTGACGGTCGAACGTGATGTCGTAGACGTTCCGCAGCCCCTCGGCCACGATCTCGACGTCCGACCCGTCGGGCTCGAACGATATCACGGTGCCCAGGTACTCGTGGTTCGAGTGGTCGGCGTCGGTCGGCTCGTAGGCGTTCCCGTCGAACATCTCGGGGTACTTCTTGCCGCCCAGGTGCCCGATGGAGAGGTACAGCCTGCCGTCCGGTCCGGTCTCGATCTGGTGGAGGGCGTGGTCGCCGTTGACGACGGGCAGCCCCGAGACGACCGTGCGCTCGTTCGACAGCGACCCGTCCGGTTCGACGTCGAAGGCGACCACCGTGCCGTTCGAGTCCTGCAACACCCCGTAGCCCTCCTCGACGCCGTACTTCCCGCCGGCGGCGCTCCCGCTGTCGACGGTGTACAGCGTGTCGTCGACCACCTCGACGCCCTGGGGGAAGGCGATCCCGGAGGCGACCCGCGTGTACTGGATCGACTCGTCGTCGAGCGACGGGGGTTCGAACCGGAAGATCCGCCCCTCGATGGTCGTCAGGTAGCCGTGGCCGCGCTCGCTGAACGACAGCGCGGTCGGGAAGTACGGCGCCTCGAACGACGCCTCGAGCCGGAACGACGAGACCTCGCTGGTCTCGGGCGTAGGCGACCCCACGACGTCGCCCAGGAACGTCAGACTCCCGAGTTGGGACGCGGTGACGACTCCCAGCGTCACGCCGAGCACGGAACGACGGGATCGGGCGACGGTGCCGGCGGCGTCCCCGTCGCCGGGCTCGTCCCGGAAGACGCCGGACAGCAGCGGGATGATCCGCCGCAACAGGTAGTCGGTGCTGACGAGGCCGACCACCATCGGCCCCACCACGTACCCCGTCGAGACGAGCCCGCCGTGCAGGAGCTCCCGGGGGAGGGCCTCCGTCAGTCCCTCGAGGTGGAACGCCGCCAGGTAGAGGACGACCAGTGCCCCGGCGCCCGCCTCGATGACGCCGTTCAGCCGGTCGGGCCGTCGCCGGTGGTCGAGACCGCCGTACACCAGCAGCGTGCACGCGACGGCGACGACGTACGCCAGGGCGACCACGTAGAGGACGTAGAGGATGGGCATACGCGAGTGGAACCCACAGATTCCTCTTAATGGTTGTTCTTCGCTCCCGCGAGCGGCGGGCGCTCGACGCGGCGTCGGTCCGGCGCACGAAGGAAGGGGGAGTGCACGATGTCCGGCCGCTTCGGCCCGGACGGTCCCACGCTCGGGCGTCGTGCAGCCCTCGAAGCGGTAGAACGCAAGGCGGCGCGTGCTCGCTTCGAGGCAACCGACGACTCGGGACGGGGGTAGATAACGCTGGGCCGTCCGCGGTGGAAGTGAAGGTGGAGCGGGCCCGGACGGTCGCCCGCGACGCCCTCGTGGCAGGCCTGCGCGACGGGTCGACCCCCGCGAATCTGCACCCTTCACAAGGGTTATGGTCGGCTATCCGAGAGACGGCGTATGGACTTCGAGCTG
>CAYWNQ010000095.1:0-8438 GCA_964459695.1 uncultured Halobacteriales archaeon
GGGTTCAAATCCCGGCGAGTCCATGCGGCTCACATCGTTTCACTCGCTCCCTCGCCGACGTCTCGGTCGCTCCTCTCACGGCGAGTCCATCGGAGCGACGCGAGTGCGGGCTACCTGACATTCCGGCTTGTCGGAGGTCCTCAGGCGGGTTGATTCGGCACTATCAGAGGCTATCCTCGATCCACTCGCACCACCTCGCGAAGTCATCGGCGCCGGACTGGTCGGCGACATGTCGCAGCGTTCCGATGCTGATGGTGCCGTGCATCGGGACGCTCACGACCCGGATGTCGTCCTCGTTCGTGGGATGCTCGTATCGGAGTTTGACGTGGCTCCCCGTCCGGTCGACGATGTAGAACTGGTTCTTCGTGAGCGCCTTCACGACCTCCCGGCCGGAGAAATCAGTCCGCATCCGACGTCACTGCATGAAGTCCGGAAGTTCGTCGCTCTCCTCCCGGGCTTGCTCGACCTCGTCTGGGTCGATACCGAACTCCCGGAGTGCCTCCCGTTCCTCCTCGGGTGTGTCGATAGACTCGCCGTCGCCGCGATGGAGGGCGAGCGCCTCGTCGAGCATCGCCAGGGCGTGTTCCCGGGTCTCGCCCTGCGTGGTGACGCCGGTCTCGACGTCGGTGATGACCCATCCATCACCCTCGCGCCACAGACGGATCTCGTCCTCGTGTTCGAGATCGCCGTCACGCGTCGAACTCGCCATGCAGTGTGTAGTACCTCCGGCACCCGGAAAAACCTTCGGCGCACGCCACACAGGTGTAACTGTCTCAGACGATCCGTCAGAACCCCTACGAATGCCGAAACGTCGATTTCGGAGGAGTACCACGGTCCGGGGCAACGGCGAGGTCTTTGGCGCAATCGTCGGGAGCGTCAGCACCGTCCAGGGGGGTCTGCCGTCCACTACGAAGAGGGCCTGGCCACCCAGAGAACCGAGTTCGGCGGCGGCACGGTCCCCGTCTCGTTCCTCCACGTCACCGTCAACGAGATCCGGGTCACGGGGAGCTGACGCCCCGTCCGGCCCGCACGCCGGTCCCAGCCGCCGACCACCGGACGGGCGCCTACTCGAACGCCGCGGGGTCAACGTCGGCCGCCCGCCGGTCCGCCGCCTCGGGGTCCTCCACGACCTCCAGCCCCCGGTTGTTCACCGCGTGGGGGTCCAGCCCGACCTCCTCGAGGAAGTCCTTGTAGATGCGCTCGACCGTCTCGCCGTCCTTCTGCTTGTCGCTGGCGTGGTCACAGAGGGCGGGGAGCCCGTGGTCGGGCGGCGACCCGTCGGTGTGGACGATCCAGTGGTTGACGAGGTCGCTCAGCCGCCGGATGGGCGAGGTGAAGTGGCCGTAGATCTCGAAGTTCAGGGCGTGGTGGCCGCCGAACGGGTCGGCCATGTACTTCGCGCGGGGCATCACCTTCATCACGGCCCACTGGATCTTGTCGAGCTGGCGCTGCGGAGCCTGCTCCAGCGTGGCGTTGACGGCCCTGCGGGGGTCGTCCCAGGCCTCGCCGGGGATGGAGACCCCGTCCAGCTCCTGGATCTCCTGGAGGGCCTCGTCCCACTCCTCGGGCGTGGGCTGGGGGTGGACGCGGAACATCGCCTCCAGGCCGCGCACCCACTGGAGCTCGTGGGTGACGGCCTTGTTGGCCTTCAGCATGCACTCCTCGATGATGGTGTGGGCGCGGTCGCGCTTGGGGTTGAGCACCAGCGAGCCGTCCTCCTTGCGCCGCTCGTGCAGCCGCTCGGCCAGCTCGTAGGCCAGCTCGCACTCGTCGTGGAGGGCGGCGTCGGGGTCGTCCAGGCGGTCCTCGGCCTCGGTGTAGGTCAGGCGCTCGTCGCTGCGGACCACGCTCTTGTAGATGTCGATGGACTCGTAGCCGAGGTCCTCGGGGTCGAGGTGCATCTCGACGGTGTGGGCCAGCCGGTCCTGGCCGGGTACCAGCGAGCAGACCGTCTCCGCCAGCACCGGCGGCAGCATGTGGATGGTGTAGCCCGGCAGGTAGACGGTGTTGGCGCGCTCGACCGCCTCGCTCCACATCGAGGTCTCGGGGGTGACGTAGTGGGAGACGTCGGCGATGTGGACCCACAGGACGTACTCGTCGTCGCGGCGCTCGACCGACAGCGCGTCGTCGAAGTCCTGGGCGTCGGCGGGGTCGGTGGTCCAGGTCGTCAGGTCCCGGAGGTCGGCGCGCTCGTCGGCGGCGTCGGCGATCTCGGCCTCGACGTCGGTGGCGCGCTCCTCGGCCTCCCGGAGGACCCCGGGCGGGAACTCGTCGTGGAGGTCGAACTCCTCGAGCAGCTCGTCGCGCTTGGCGTCGATGCGGGCGGCGAGCTCCTCGTCGACCGTCACCGGCCCCTGGGCCTCGGCGGTCCCCGCGGCGGCCTGTTCGTCGCTCATGGCCCCCGGTAGCCGTGCCCGCACCTAAAAGGTGTCACCGCTCGCGGTCGCCGGCGTCCGCCGGGCGCCCGTCCCGGGCCGCGGCAAGGTACGCCGCAGCGAACTCCGCGGGCGTCTGGTCGCCGTCGGCGGCGGCGACCAGCGCCGCCTCCAGTTCGTCGCGTGGCTGGTGGCAGAGCCCGCGGTGGCAGGCCTTGCAGAGGTGCTCGAAGCGCTTGCCGGCCCGCTCCCACCGGTCGCCGTGCTTGTCGTACTCCCGGGCCGCCGACCGCGGGACGGTCGCGTCGCAGGCGATGCAGGTGACCGACTGGTCCCCGCCGTCGCTGCGGCCCAGCATGGCCGGCAGTTCGGGGGCTCGCCACTTAGGGGTTGCCCGGGGGCCGGCCGCCGTGCGGACCACGGCGCCAGGTCACGGCCGCGACGACGACCCCGACCGCCTGGACCCCGGCCAGGGCGGCGGCGGTCCACCGGAACGGTCCGCCCCACGCTCCGGCGGCGACCGCCGCCACGTTGTCGGGCCCCTCGAGGACGAAGTGCAGCACGCCGCCGAGCGCCAGCGCGCCGACGAGCGATGCAGCGACCAGCGGCGGCCCCGTGGGGTGGCCGCGCCAGGTCAGGACCGCGCCGACCGCGGGTCCGAGGAACGTGGTGACCGCGACGAGCGCCGTCAGGAACGCCGGGAGCGTCACCCCGAGCTCGGCGTGGGCAGTCCCGTGGCCCGCGGCGACCAGGAGCTGGAGGGCCACGACGGCGACGACTACGCGCCGACCCACTCGTGGCCATCCCCCGTCGGCCGGACGACACCCGACTCCCGCCACCGCTCGACCACGTGGTCCAGCCCGTCGGCGACGGTCGGGTGGGTCGGCGCCCAGTCGAACGCCGACCGGAACCGCTCGTTCGTCGTCGGCATCGGGCGCGTCAGCAGCCGGACCAGGTTGTCGTCGACGAACAGCCGCGCCAGCCACGCGGGGAGCCGACGCGGGGGTGGCGCCCCCAGCCGCTCGGCCAAGGCCCGGAGGAACGCGGCGTAGGTGGTCGGCTCGTCGTCGACGACGTGGAAGGTCCCGGTCGCCTCGCCCTCGACCGCCGCGGCGAAGGCCCGGCCGGCGTCGTCGGCGTGGAGGAACGACAGGCGGGCGTCGGTCCGCCCCAGGAGGCCGCGGGCGAGGATCGGAAGCCGCCGCGCCAGCAGCCGCTCGCCGAACTGTCGGGTGTGTGCGGTGTCGGCGGCGTAGAAGTAGCCGCCACGGAGGACGACGGGGGCGAAGCCGTGTTCGTCGGCGCCCGCCCGGACGATCCCTTCTGCGTCGAGCGCCGACCGGGTCGAGCGGTCCGGGTCGGGCTCGGCGGTCTCGTCGAACCGGCTGCCGTCGGGCCGGCGGGCGAGCCAGACCACGCTCTGGAGGACGAGGCGGTCGGCGCCGGTCGCCGCGGCGGCGGCGACGAGGTTCTCGGTGCCCGCCCGGCGCACGCGGTCGTTGCGCTGCCAGGCCTCGTCGGGCGGGTCGACGTCGGTGGGGATGGCGGTCGCGGCGTGCACCAGGACGTCGGCGCCGCCGGCGGCCTCGACCAGGCCCTCCCGGTCCAGCACGTCGCCCCGGACCGGCTCGCCCCCGCGTTCCGTGACCGCCCGGTCGCCCGCCGCGTCGCGGGTCAGCCCGACGACCTCGTGTCCACGGTCGGTGCACCTGGCGACGACGCGCCGGCCGAGGACGCCGGTCGCGCCGGCCACGAACACGCGCATGGATCGGGGTTGGGGGCCGACCGCCATCCCGTCACTGCCGACGATGGTCGGGTGATTTATACGTCTCCGCGCCGGCCCACCGCCGATGCGGTACCTCCACCTCCGGCTGGCCGGCGGCGAGACCACCCTCCACCCGCTGGTGGCTGCGCTCACCGACGACGCCGTCGCCGACGAGGCGCGCATGGTCGACTGGGCGCCGTCGTTCGACCCGCCCCGGGTCACGGTGCTGCTGTACCTCGAGGGCGACCTCGACCGGTTCGCCGGCGTGCTCGCCGGGACCGACCTGGTCCGGACGTACGACCTCACGCGGTTCGGCGACGGGCGCGGCTACGTGTACGTCCACTCCGAGCCCCACCCCACCGAGTGGCGGCTGTTCGAGCTCGCGCTCGCCGAGGGCCTTGTGACCGTGTTCCCGGTCCGGTACCACCACGACGGCTCGCTGTCGGTCCGGGTGGTCGGGCCGCCCGACGCCCTCCAGGCCGTCGTCGAGGGGACGCCCGCCGGCGTCAGGACCTCGGTCGAGCAGGTGGGCGAGTACGACCTCGGGCGCCCGCCGATCCCTCCGGGGCTCCCGCCGCGCCAGCGGGAGGCGCTGGCCGTCGCCCACGAGGCTGGTTACTACGCGGTCCCCCGCGAGGCGACCCGCGACGAGGTCGCGGCGGCGCTGGACTGTGCCCCCAGCACCGCCTCCGAGCACCTGCGCAAGGCCGAGGCCCGGCTGGTCGGGACGTTCCTCGCGGGCGCGTAGCCGCGGGTCGGCCAGCAATACCTGTCGGAACGTGCCACTTTAAGGCACGGTGGCACGGAGGGGGCAGTGGTTGAGCATGACCGGTGGACGTTTTATTCGGGGGGCACCCCGACACACAGCCCCTCTCGACGGCGACTGACGTACGGTTCCTTGACACGACGCTGCGCGACGGCGAGCAGGCCCCCGGCGTCTCGCTGACGCCCGCGGAGAAGGCCCGCATCGCCCGGAAGCTCGACGCCGCCGACGTGGCCGTGATCGAGGCCGGCAGCGCCTGCACCGGCGCCGGCGAGCGCGAGACCATCCAGCGGGTCGCCGACCTGGACCTCGACGCGACGGTGACGAGCTTCGCCCGCGGCGTGCGCGAGGACGTCGACCTGGCGCTTTCCTGCGACGTCGACGGCGTGAACCTCGTGGTCCCGGCCAGCGACCGCCACATCGAGGGCAAGGTCGGCGCCGACCGCGCGGCGGTCCGCGAGCGCACCGCCGAGCTGGTGGCCTACGCGGTCGACCACGGCCTCTGGGTCGAGGTCATCGGCGAGGACGGCAGCCGCGCCGACCTGGAGTTCCTCGTCGACCTGATGGCCGACGCCGTAGAGGCCGGGGCCGACCGGGTCTGCTACGCCGACACCGTCGGCCACGCCACGCCCGACCGGACGCTGGCGTGCGTCGCCGCGCTGGCGGAGCTGGGCCCCGTCTCGACGCACACCCACGACGACCTGGGCCTGGCGGTGACCAACGCGCTGGTGTCGGTCGCGGCGGGCGCCGACCTCGTGCACGGCACCGTCAACGGCATCGGCGAGCGGGCCGGCAACGTCGCCATCGAGGAGGTCGCCATCGCGCTGGCCCACGGCTACGACGTCGAGACCCTGGAGCTCCAGCGCGTGTACGACCTCGCTCAGGCGGTGGCGGCGGCGACGGACGTCCCGCTGGCGCCCAACAAGGCCGTCGTCGGCGAGAACGCCTTCACCCACGAGTCGGGCATCCACACCGACGGGACGCTGAAGGACACGGCGATGTACGAGCCCTACCCGCCGGAGACGGTGGGCCGCGAGCGCCGGCTCGCGCTCGGCAAGCACGCCGGCCGGGCGGGCGTCGAGGCCGCGCTCGCCGAGCACGGGGTCGACGTCTCCGACGACGAGCTCGCCGACGTGGTCGAGCGGGTCAAGGCCATGGGCGACCGCGGCAAGCGCGTCACCGACGCCGACCTGCTGGCGGTGGCCGAGGCGGTCCAGGGGCGGGACCGCGACCGGCTGGTCGAGCTGGTCGACCTCACCGCCACGTCGGGCGCCGGGACGCCGACCGCCTCGGTCCGGCTCCGGGTCGACGACGAGGAGCGGGTCGCCGCCGGCACCGGCGACGGCCCGGTCGACGCCGCCGTCTCCGCCGTCCGCGAGGCGCTGGGCCACGTCGACGTCCGGCTCGACTCCTACCACGTCGACGCCATCACCGGCGGCACCGACGCCGTCGTCACCGTCGAGGTCGAGATGCGCCGCGGCGACCGGACGGTGTCGGTGAGCGCCAGCGACGCCGACATCACCACCGCCAGCGTCGAGGCGATGGTCGAGGGGATGGACCGGCTGCTGTCCCAGGTCCCCGACCCCGACGCGCAGCTGGCCGACGACTGAGGCCGCCGACCGGACCGCCGGGCGACTTTTGCGGCCGGGGCCCCACGACCGGGCCATGACATTCAGCGTCTGCGTCCGGGAGCGCTACGAGGACGACGGCGGCGACGGGCAGACCCGCTACGGCGTGGCCGTCACCACGCGGCTGGCCGGCGTCGGGACGCTGTGCCCGTTCGCCAACGAGCACGGCGCCGTGGCAACCCAGTCGCTGGTGAACGTCGAACTCGGCGAGCGCGGCGTGGCGTACCTGGCCGACGGCCTGGGGGTCGAGGACGCGCTGGAGGCGCTGCTGAACGCCGACGACGGCCGCGCCGGCCGCCAGCTCCACGGCGTGGGCAGCGAGGGGGAGTACGCGTTCTCCGGCGAGGAGTGCAGGCCCTGGTTCGGCCACGTCGTCGGCGACGGCTACACCGTCGCCGGCAACCTGCTGACCGGCGAGGCCGTCGTCGACGCGGTCGCCGAGCGCTACGAGACCGACGCGCCCGAGAGTCCCGGCGACGACGTCGCCCCGCTCGCCGAGCGGCTGATCGACGCGCTGGCCGCGGGCCACGCCGAGGGCGGGGACAAGCGCGAGGACCTCCACGTCCAGTCGGCGGCGCTGAAGGTCACGACCACCGAAGACCGCGAGATGACGCCCTACCACAACGACCTCCGCGTCGACGCCACCGAGACCCCCATCGCGGACCTCCGGGCGACCTACGAGCTGGCCGCCGAGGGGTTCGAGATGGCCGTCGAGCGCTACGCAGACGCCTACGAGGACGACGAGCTGTAGCCGGTCGAACGGGCCGCCCCGGGTTGTTCACGCTGTGATACCGCGCGACCCGTTATAAGTCCGTGCGGGGCCACGTCTCGGACATGGCCACCGAGACGTGTCGCAACTGTGGCGACCCGGCGATCGAATCCCGCGACGTACTGGTCCGCAACGACGCGACGGCAGCGGTGACGCTCTGCCGGGCGTGTCACGACGCGATGGGCGAGGAGTTCATCTGGAACGAGGCCTGAGCCGGCGACAGCCGCTCAGGGCGACCAGCGGAACAGCTCGTCGCCGACGTGGTGGAGCGACTCGACCACCTTGCCGGAGTCGCCGGTCATCTCCGCCCCGGGGACCAGGGCGCGGCCCACTGCCAGGGCCTTGCCGTGGGTCTCCTCGGCGACGACGACCAGGTCGCCCGCCGCGACGTCGGGGTCGGCGTCGACGATGCCGGGCCGCATCACGTCGGCGCCGTCGGAGACGAACTCGACGGCGCCGGCGTCGACGGTGACGACGCCGCGCTCCGGCGAGAGCGCGTTGGCGCCCTGGACCGTCAGGAACGGCTCCTCGTCGAAGTACGCGACCAGTGGCTCGCCGTCGACCAGGACCACGCGGCGGTCGCTGTCGTCGAACGTCACGTCCTCGAAGCTGTCGCCCGCCAGCGCGACGTCCAGCCCGGCCGCGAGCGCGTCGCGGATGGCGTCGACCTCGTCGCCCCGCAGGTGGTGGCGCGACTTGACCTCCATGGTCGGAGCGTGGCGACCCCCGGGGATAAGCACGACCCTTTCGGCTCACCGCACCGCGACCCGGTCTCCGACGGCGACGGGGTCGGCGGCGCCGGCGGGGAGTTCGATCACCGTGTCCGCCCGGGCGCCGGCCCGGCCCGTCCAGGCCGACAGCGTGGCCACCTGCCGCACCTCGCCGTCGACCAGCCAGACGGCGTCGATGTCGAACGGCACGAACACCATGTGTAGCCGCCGCCGTCGTTCGCGTCCGAAGCGGAAGACCAGCGCGTAGTCGTCGGGGATCGACCGCCGGAACATCAGCCCCCGCCCCCGTGCGAGCAGGCTCCGGGCGACGTCGACGTCGGTGGCCAGCACGGTCGCGGCCCCCTCGGGATCGTGGACGACGCGCACGACCGGGGGTCCGGGCGGGCTCCGCATAGCCGTTCCGGCGC